>CAZKWG010000640.1:0-4909 GCA_964556105.1 uncultured Enterobacterales bacterium
ACGCTCAGCTCGGGCGCCACCTCCGCCCAGGCATCCAGCAGCTCCCGCGCCGCGTCGGCCGCCTGCTCGAGGTTGTCCAGCACCAGCAGCATCGGGCCGCGGGCCCGCAGCGCCGCCCCCACGTGGGCGCGCAGATCGGCGCCCCCGCCCAGGAGGCCGAGGGCGCGGTGGACCGCCGCCGCGAGTCCTTCCAGATCCGTCACGTCGGCGGCCTCGCAGAAGAGGCGGTCCGAAGGGGACTCCACGGCCTCCGCTAGGGCCCTCGCCAGGGAGGTCTTGCCGATGCCGCCCGGCCCCGTCAGGGTCACGCGCCGCGCGCCCTGCGCCAGCAGCGCCAGGACCCGGCCGATCTCGCCCTCGCGCCCCCACAGCACGCGCCCCTGGACCCGTCGCGGCGCGCGCTCCGGCGGTAGCGGCTCGAAGCGGTATCCAGCGCCCCAGGCCGCCAGCAGGTGGCGGGGGCGCTCACGGTCGCGCTCGATCTTGTCGCGCAGGCGGCCGACCGTGACGTAGACCGTGCGACTCTCAGCCTTGTAGCCCCAGACCTCGCGCAGCAGGCGCTCCACCGAGACGACCTCGCCGGCGTGCTCGCCGAGCCAGCTCAGCAGGCGCGCCTCGCTGGGCGTCAGCGCGATCTCGCTGCCGTCAGGGCACAGCACCGCGCGCCGCTCGGGCGAGTACTCACCCAGCTCAAGTCGGATGCGGGATCGGGGGACGGGCCTGGAGACCCCGTCGGACACCGTTGAGCTCACCACGCCACCCTATCATGGGGACAGGGTGGAGGTTGGCCACCCGAAGCGCTCGACGCGGGTGACGCCGGCCTCGCGCAACGCGACGCTGACGCGCTCGAAGTCGACCCGCGTGAGCCCGACGCGCGTGAGCTCCACATCGGGTGGGTCCGGGACGCGCACGACCGAGCCTGCCTGCGCGCCAAGCCCCTCGATGGGAATCCACTCGAGGACCGGCGGGTTGGGCTCGATGGCGAAGAGCTGTTGATACGCCCCGAACATGACCTCCTGCGTCGCCCCGGGTTGGGCCTTCTCGAGGGCGGCGATCAGCTCCTTGTCTTCCGTGGGCTTTGCGTGGAGGAAGGTCTGGCCAGCACGATAGAGCGCGGCGCGCAGCCCTGGGGCGAGCGACGCCGGTGGCGCGCCGACAGGTGACGGCTCCGTCTTCGGAGTCGGCAGCTCGCCTGAACAGCCTGGACCAGCGACCAGGACCAGGAAGGGCGCGGGGATCAGGACGAGGATCCGGCGGCGGAGACCGGCTCCGGGTGGTGGTCCCTGAGGTCGGCGTACTCCCGTGCTACCCCGGCAACCAGACAGGCTACGTTCAGGCAGCATCGCTCACATGCCTCTCCTTGAAGACGTTCGCGACGATCGGAGGGGTCGCGGCCCTGGCCTCCAGGAGGCTCGTGACATTCTCGACCAGCTCGTCCTTGTTTCGGGCGCGCTCGCGACCGACGGCGTTGGCCTCGAGGTCATGGTTGAGCAGCTCATCGGGGTGGAGGTGGGGGCTGCAGGACGGGATGAAGAACAGCTCGATAATGTAGCGGTGCTCTCGGAGCCAGGGCTGAAGGACCCTGGCGTGGTGAACCCTGAGATTGTCCAGGATGAGGAGAACCTTCCGGCCAGCGGCGTGCTCGATGAGGCGCGTCATACCTGGATGCTCGCCCGCGTGCAAGGCCTGCGACCGACCTCGCCCATCGCCAAGGCGTTCCGCTACGCCCTGAACCCGTGAGACCCGCTGACCACCTGCGTGACGCACCCGGAGATCCCGATCCACAACAATCGCGGCGAGCTGCCGGCTGCACGGCGTCGATCCGTGGGCCTGCCTGGTGGATGTGCTGGGCAGGATCAACGACCACCCGGTCAGCCGGGTCTGGGCGCTGGCGCCGGCGGTGTGGGCGGGGACGTTGGGAGCGGGGATCGCCGGTGGGCTCAGGCCTACACCCGACACCGCCAGGATCCCGCGCGCCACGCGGCGCCAGCACGAATCCAACCCGAGCGAAGCCCGGACGCTCGCGAGAGCGGGCGATACACCGTGCTCTCGACGGATCCGCGCTCACAGGAGCGCACACCTCCCTCCAACGCGCGCGGCGCAACGGAACGTTGCGTAGCGTTGACACAGACTACTCGGCCGCCGCCCGCCCTCCCGCTGAGGCCACACCCAGCCAGGCGTGCAGGTTGCCGTCCCAGCACCAGCCGAGCTTCGGGGCGCGGCCCGAGATCCAGATCGCCGGCACGCGCTGGTCTCCCCGCCGCGAGCCCGCGAGCATGAAGCAGCGGTTCTTCTCCAGCGCGGCCGGCTGGTGCAGCGCCAGCGCGAGGCCCTCGTGCAGCGTCAGCGGCGTGCGCCCGGCGGCGAGGATCTGCGGAAGGGCCTCGACCGGTCGGACGCCGCAGAATTCCTCCCCGCGCGCCACGTCCAACAGCAGGTAGACCGGGGCCTCGGGGACCTGAAGCGCGGGTAGCGGAAGGTATGGGGCGAGGCCCTCGGGTCCGTGGTTGCGGTCGAGCACGCCAGGCGCGCTCCCGCCCGGGAGTCGGAGCAGGGGCACCAGCAGCTCGGCCGGGACGAGCGCGCCGGAGACGACCAGGATCAGCGGCGCGCGCGCTGGCGTGGGCGCTGGCAGCGGCGCAGGCAGCAGGCGACGGGCCAGGGGGCGGAGGGGCTCGACCAGGGCGGCGAAGGCGGCGTCCGTGAGCCCGGCCAGCGCGGGGACGCCGAGCGCGATCAGGCGGTCGCGCTGCGTCAGGAGGAGGGCGTCGGCGCCTTCCACCCAGCGCGCCAGGTTCGCCAGCGCCGAGGCCATGCCGACCGCGTGGTCCTCGGCGCTGATCCCGCTCGGCACCTCCTCGGCCAGGATCGTCACCCGCGTCCCCGCGCCGTCCGGCTCCAGCGTGGTGATGAGCCGCATCTCGCCCTGAAACGCCGGGTCCTCGGAGGCGAACTGCACGAGCTCGACGATCCGCCGCTCGGGCAGCAGCTCGGCGAAGCGGCCCTCGAACAGGTCGGTGCCGCCCTCGGTCTTGCCGCGCTGGTCCGGGTCCTCGTGCTCCAACGACATCTGGTACTGACCGCCCGCCCAGGGCTCGAAGCGGAAGAGCCGCCCGCGCATCCCCGCGGGCGCTCGCCAGCGCACCACGGCCTCGGGGTCCAGGTGCGCCTCGTAGATCGCGGCCGGCGAGGCCAGGATGAGGCGGGAGGCGGTGTGGGCGGGGTCGGTCTGGCGGTCCATCGTCACGCTCCTGTCGTGTGCACCCTACTCCACCCCATCGAGCGGCTTCAGCTCCCAGCCCAGATCCACCTCCACCCCGAGCCAGCCCTCGCCCTCGCCGGGGTGGAGCACCTCGCGGCCGACGACGCGCCCGAGCCGCCTCGGCCCCTTCGGCCCATCGGGGAACTCCAGGAAGCAGAACAGCTCGAAGCGTCTGCCGGCCTGCTCCGCCACGATCTGGAGCCCCGGCTGCGGCGGGCCCTCGCCGGGGAAGAGCGCGAGCTGGAGCAGGGCCACGCCGTCCGCCTTCGGCTCACGCGCGCAGAGGTAGCGGATCACGTCGTCCACGTCGGTCGGCGGCTCGGGACCGAGCAGGTACGCCTCCCAGGCGCGCTCGGCGAAGCGCACGATCTGGGGCCCATCGAGCCCCTCGGCCAGGATGCGGTCGCGGGAGATGAGCCCGGCGAGATCGGCGAGCTGATGGGCGGTCTCGGGCAGCGGGCCGTCGGGCGGCAGCTCGCCGAAGCAGGCGCGCAGCTCAGGCGTAGGGCGTCCCGCCTGCACGACCAGGGCGGGCCGTCCGCCGGGCGCGGGCTCCACCAGGGGTTGTACCGCGCGCCAGAAGGGGCCGAGGCCGTCGCGGTCGCCGACGCGCCAGGCGGGCTCGGGCTGGCCGAGGCCGGTGCGCGGGTCGGACTGGTACAGGAGGATCGCGCCGAGCAGCTCGTCCTCGTGGACGTGGACGACCATCGCCGCCTGGTGGTCACGCTTGCCGTCTGTGAACTGGAGGCGGAAGACGAGCAGCTGGTGCTCGACGCCGGGGCGCTCGGCGAGGAGCTGGAAGGTGGCGCCGATGTCCGCGCCCGGGTCGGTCCTGGCGACGGTCGTGAGGTCGAGGGTCTCCGTGAATTCATCGCCGACGAGGACAATTCTCGGGCGAGGCTCGCCGGCGAGGACGATCTCGTTCTGGACCTCGGAGAGGATGGCCTCGCGCACGGCCGCGGGGTCGGCGGCGTCGAGGTCGGAGCGGCGGCGGCGGAGGGGGATGGGGGTGAGCATACGGTGATCCTATCCCGAGAGCCCACGCGCAGGGCGCGTTCAGCCGCGATCTCGAGCCGTGCACGCCGCGGCCCTGGCCTTCGTCGCCGCTGGCAGATGGGATCGCGCTCACCCCTCGCGTCCAATCGACGCCTGCGCGTCGAAGGCGTCGTGAACATAGCTCTGGAACCTACCGTTCGAGCGTGTGCTGGACGCCACGCGACAGGCGCGACCCGAGCGTCTCTCCCTCCGAGGTCGAGCGCCGCGACGGGCGCACGTGCACGGGGGGCATCTGCGTGGTGAACGGCTGGCGCGGCCCTCCCGTGAGCGGGACGAGCTACACCTCCACGAACGCCGACTTCCTGCTCAGCGCGCCCCACAGCGGCGACCGCTTCGGGGACCTTGTGTTGGGCGCCTACATCGCTGGCGACTACAAGGGTCATGCCTACCTGCTGTACGGCGGGTTGTGAGGGGGCGGTCGGGCGAGTGGCGACCCTGAGAGGTCCACGAAGGAGCATGCAACATCTGGGTTGAAGACCTCTCTACAAGTGGGAGGTCTAGCCGCCGCAGGAGACAAGCTGTTCAGCAGTTGATCGTCGCGCGTCAGGGCCTCGCGGTCCAGGTCCTCCACCTTGCTCAGACCGTGGACCG
>CAZKWG010000641.1:0-4908 GCA_964556105.1 uncultured Enterobacterales bacterium
CTCGTGGACCACGGGCTCAGCGGTCCATCGGGGGGACGACTTCCAAGCAGGCCTGTTAAGACTTAAGAAGTGCCAGGTATCTTGATCATTGATCAGGTGCCAGGTATCTTGATCATTGATCAGGTGCCAGGTATCTTGATCATAACATCTGAAGGTTTCGATCTCCTATTTCAACGACGTCTTTGTCCGAATCGAGAGGGCGCTGGCCCGTGCCCACCTCAACCCAGTCGCCGTTTGATGGAGGACCGGCGTCGACCACGCCGTCTGGCGAACGCCGCTCATGCCATGCGGCCGACAGCGTCGCCCAGATGGGCAATACATGACGTTTATCCAACGTAAACAAGGGTCACGCCTCTTGAGACGCGACGAGTCACGCGCATCGAGCCGGCTTACTGCCGACGTTACGGACAGGCTCGGCGGCCGAACGGAGACCTATGAACAAGATACCTGGCACTTGATCAATATACCTGGCACCTGATCAATGATCAAGATACCTGGCACCTTCTTAGGGCACCTTCTTAGGCACCTTCTGCTGGCACCTACCTACTGCGACCTCCCAGCAGGCCCGTGGACACCTACTGGCACCTCCTTCGAAACCTCATTCCCCCCTTCAGCGCGCCACCTTCTCCACCCGCTCCAAGATCTGCTTCGCCGGGATGATCTCCGAGAACGCCACCACCTGCGCCGGCAGGACGCCCTTGTCCGCCGCCAGCTTCTTGCTCACCGCCAGCACGACGTTGGGCGGCAGGTTCTTCAGGCGGCGCTCCAGGTAGCCCTTGCGCCACCAGCCGACGATGTCCACATGGGCCACCTTCCCGCCCTTCTCCAGCGTGAAGTCCGGGACCAGCAGCTCCTGGCCGCCCAGATCTATCGCCTCGCCCGGGCGCAGCTCCCAGCCGCTGTTCAGCTCGCGGAAGCGCTCCTCGAAGTGCTCCTCCACCCGGCTCTTCCAGGTGCCGACATCGCGGGCGGGGCTGACCAGGCCGCTCGCCGAGGAGAGGGTGAGCTGCTTGCGGAGCCCGCGCTTGCCCCAGCGGATCTCGGCGTCGATGCGCCAGGGGGTGCTGCTCAACACCAGCGTGGGGAAGAAGAGCGCGAGCTGCAGCCCGTAGCGGGTGGACTGCTGGAGCAGGCTGAGCGGACCATCGACCTCGAAGCGCCAGTCCTCGCCCTCGCGGGTGACGCGGTACATCAGGCCGTGGAACTTCAGCGCGCGGTAGAGCTGGCGCACGCGCTTGGGATCGGGCGCCAGCAGGCCGATGTTCAGGCTGGCGGCCTTGAGCAGGACGCTCTGGGCCAGCGCCATGTTGTAGCGCTGGAGCAGCTCGACCGGCTCCGGGAGCTGCACGCCGGTCAGCGTCTGCTCCTCCTTGAGGTCGGCGTAGAGGGCGCGGGAGATCTCGGCGGGGGTGCAGCCGAGCTCGTCCGCGAGGGCGGCGATGACGTCGGCGGCGGTGCGGCGACCGGCGGGGCCGGCCTCCCTGGCCAGCGGGCCCCCTCGGGCGGCGGCGCTGAAGAGGCGGGCGCGCAGCTCCGTGGGCTCCAGCGGCGACTGTGTGGCGAATTCGGCGCGATCCTGGAGCACCTTCGCCATCCCGCGGGTCAGCTTGATGTCCGTCTCCAGGCCCTCGATCTCCTTCGCCGCCTCGTCCACCTGACCGCGGGTCCAGGCTTCGCGCTCGGCCTCGCGGTAGAGCTCGATGAGCTGCTCGGCCCTGGCGAGGAGGTCCTCGTTGTTCGTGGCGATGAAGGCCGGCTGGATGTCCTTCGCCTTGACGCGGACGCGGACCAGATCACCGGTAAGCATCGTGGTCCCTCCGGCGGGCGCTGGTGCGCTCCTCGGACGTGCCGGCGGAGATGATCTCGTAGAGCACGGCCTGCTTGCCGTTGCCGGGGCGCAGGATGCGGCCGAGGCGCTGGACGTGCTCGCGCACGGTGCCGGTGCCGCTCATGACGATGGCGACCTCGGCCGAGGGCAGGTCCACCCCCTCGTTGAGCACGCGGCTGGTGACGAGCACGGGCAAGGTGCCCTCCTCAAACGCCGTGAGCAGGGCGCGGCGCTCCTTCAGGTCCGTCTGGTAGGTGATGCAGGGCACCAGGAACATGCGGCTGACGCGATAGGCGGTGGCGTTGTCGTTGGTGAAGATCAAGGTGCGACGACCGGCCTCGTCCTCCAGCAATTCGGCTAGCAAATCTAGCTTGCACTCCGTCCCGTGGGCGATGGCCTTGCTCTCCTGAAAGGCCTTGAAGGCGGCGCGGCCGGCGCGGCTGCGGCTCGCGGCGCGGAGGAAGGCGCCCCAGCCGCCGGGCTTGCCGATGGGGATGCGGTGCTGGCCCAGGAAGCTGGTGAACGTGCGGCGGAGATCCTGGTAGCGCTGGAGCTCGTCGGCCGGCAGGTGCACCGTCAGGCAGACCGTGTCGTAGTCGGCGAGGAACTGCCCGGTGAGGTCCACGATCTCGCGCCGGAAGACGACCCGGCCCAGCACGTCGTCGAGCGTGTGCTCGAGCTGATCCTCCCGCTCGTAGGTCGCCGTCAGCCCGAGGCGGAAGGGGGCGATGCTCGCCTCGGCGGCGCTGCGGTAGCTGGGGGCGGGCAGGTGGTGGACCTCGTCGAAGACCAGCAGGCCGAAGCGGTCGCCGATGCGCGGCATGTGCATCCACCCGGAGTCGTAGGTGGTGACCGTCAGCGGATGGAGCTCGTTGTAGCCGCCGCCGATGATCCCGACCTCGCGGCCGAAGGCCCGCTTCAGGCGGTCGTACCACTGGCCGACCAGGTCGAGGGTGGGCGCGACGACCAGGGTGGAGCGCCGGGTCTCGGCGATGGCCAGCTCCGCCACCACGCTCTTGCCGGCGCCGGTGGGCAGGACGACCGTGCCGCGCCGCCCGGCCTCGCGCCAGGCCTGCACGGCGTCCGTCTGGTAGGCGCGGTGCGTGCGCTCGGTCAGCAGCGCCAGATCGTCGAGGACCTCGTACTTGCGGGCCTCGTCCACGATCTCCACGCCATCCCGCCGCGCGCGGATCACCACCTCCGGGTAGATCCAGGCGGGGCCGCGCGGCGCGTCGATGCGGTCATCGTGGCGAAAGCCGTCGGGGAGCTGGTCGGCGCTGGCGCCCTCGACGACCAGAGAGCCGCCATGGAATCGGAGCTTCCACATGCTGGCGTGGGTAACCTGGGCCGCGCTAGGATGGAGGTGGAGGTCCGCATGGCCGAAGCCGGCCGCTTCTCCTTCGAGGAGTACATCGCGCTGGAGGGGCCCAGCCTGGAGAAGCACGAATTCTACGAGGGCCACATCCTGGCGATGTCGGGGGGGACGCCGCTTCATGCGTGGCTGGGCGCAGCGATCTCCGCGGCTCTTTGGAGCGGTCGCCGCCCCGGCCCCTGCATGATGTTCGGCAGCGACCTGCGGATCCGCGTCTCCGCCACCGGCCTGTGCACCTATCCAGACATCTCCATCGTCTGTGGCCCGCTGGCCCGCGACCCCGCCGACCGCAACACCGTGACCAACCCCACGGTCCTGGTCGAGGTGCTCTCGCCCTCCACCGAACGGTATGACCGCACCGAGAAGTTCGAGCACTACCAGAAGATCGAGACGCTCCAGGACTACGTGCTGGTCTCCACCCGCCGCCCGCGCGTCGAGGTCTACCACCGCCAGGACGACGGCTCCTGGCGCTACACCACCGCCGGCCCGGGCGAGCAGGTCCGGATCGACAGCGTCGGCGCGACCCTGTCCGTGGACGAGATCTACGAGGGGGCGCCCGAGGAGGACCCCGAGGACACGCCGACGACGCGCCTCGGGTGAGGGCGAGCGTGGGAGCTCAACGCGTTGGCGCTGCGCGACGCGGACACATGGCGCACCAGCAACGGCTTCGATTCCGATAACTGTGTATATTTTCAGCCTTTGCACATCAATAACAATCCTTCCATTTATATCTTAGATCATGAACATTTTCGACGCCCGCTCTGCTGTTTCGACCGCGTGGGCGTCGGACCGCGGGGCGGTGCTATCCTCCGGTCCCCGCTGCGCCTTTCCAGCGTTGGTCGGGCCTCGCCCTGGGATCGGAGACCGCTTCCGTGAAGACTCGAGTTTCGACCTGCACCATCGCATGTGGCGCACACAGGATGGGGCGCCATGGTCGCTGAGATGAGCCCGCCGCGCTCACAACCGCCGCCCAACCCCGACGGCTGGTACGTTGTGGCGTTCTCCGACGAGCTCGGCGTGTCGAAGGTGCTGACGCGCCGCCTGGCTGGGCGCGACGTGGTGCTGTTCCGCACCACCGCGGGCGAGGTCACCGCGACGTGGGCACACTGTCCGCACCTGGGCGCACACCTGGGCCACGGCGGCAAGGTCGTTCACGACACGCTGAAGTGCCCGTTCCACCACTTCCGCTTCGACCCCTCGGGCGCGTGCGTGGCGGGCTACGAGGGCCACAAGGCGCCGCCCGGGTGCCGGCTGCCCCTGCTGCCCGTCCAGGAGAAGAACGGCACGATCGTCGTATGGTGGAACTCCAGGGGCGCCCCGCCCACGTGGGAGGTGCCCGCGCTCGACACCGAAGGGTGGCGTCCGCTGCGTCACCTGTGCCTGAAGCTGAGAGGACACCCGCAGGAGTGCTCCGAGAACAGCGTGGACTTCGGACACTTCGCGGCGGTGCACGGCTACAACGACTGCCGCGAGCTGGTCCGCGCCCACGTGGACGGACCGCTGCTCCACGCCCAGTACGGGATGAGCCGGCGGCGTCCGCTCCAGCCGGTGATCCGGACGGACTTCGAGCTGTGGGTGTGGGGGCTGGGCTACTCCATCGTCCGGACCGGCGTCGCCCGCTACGGCGTCTCGCTGCGCACCTTCGTGCTGCCCTGCCCCACTGCCCCCGGAGAGGTGGACCTGCGCCTCGCGATCTCGATGAAGCGGC
>CAZKWG010000642.1:0-4901 GCA_964556105.1 uncultured Enterobacterales bacterium
GGGGTGAAGACCTTCCAGCCGGTCGCCCCGCCACCACCCTCCTTCGGGCCCCCTCCCCCCTCCGTGGGGGAGGGCAGGGGTGGGGGGTTGAAGACCTTCCAGCCGGTCGCCCCGCCGCTCCTCACAGGCCAGACACCAGGATCTCGGTTAAATCTTCACACCTCTCCTCAACCCCGCGGAGCCAGGCCCCTCGATGGAGACCCCCGACAGGCTGGAGGGCGAGCTGGTCGGCTTCACGTTCCGGGCGAAGGACGGGGGCTTCGCGGTGGCGCGCCTGCGGGCGGCGGCGGGCGGCGAGACCACGGTGGTGGGCCCCATCGGCCACGTCAACGAGGGGCAGCACGTCCAGCTCGAGGGGCGCTGGATGACCCACGCCCAGTTCGGGCGGCAGTTCAAGGTCACGCGCTTCCTGGTCGAGGACCCTCGCACCTTGTTCGGCCTCGAACGCTACCTCTCCAGCGGCGCGGTGCGCGGTCTGGGGCCCACCTTCGCCGCGCGGGTGGTCGAGCACTTCGGCATGGACACCATCCGCGTCATCGAGGAGGAGCCCGAGCGCCTGCGCGAGGTGCCCGGCATCGGCAAGAAGCGCGTCGAGGAGATCAAGGCGCACTGGCAGCGCGACCAGGAGAACCGGGAGGTCTACGTCACGCTGGCCGGCTACGGCCTGGGCGCCGGGCTGGTCGCTCGCATCGTCACCCACTTCGGCGCCGACGCGCTCGCCGTCGTCACCCGCGAGCCCTACCGCCTCGCGTCCGAGGTCAAGGGCATCGGCTTCCGCAGCGCCGACAACATCGCCCGCGCCATGGGCATCGCCCCCGACGACCCCGCCCGCGTCGAGGCCGCCATCCAGTACCTGCTCAGCGAGGGCGAGGACGACGGCCACTGCTTCCTGCCCGAGCACGAGCTGCTGCGCCGCGGCGCCGATCTGGACCTGCCCACAGACCGGCTCGTCCTGGGCCTGGACACGCTGGTGCAGCGGGGACGCCTGGTGCGCTACCCCGCCGCCGATCCCGCGCAGCGGCCGATCTATCTGGCGCGCATGGACCGCCTGGAGAGCCGCGTCGCCACCGCCCTGCTGCAGCTCGCCGCCCGCCGGCTGCCCGTCCACGAGGGCACGGGCGCCGAGGTCGAGGCCGCCCTGGGCCTCAGCCTGAACCACGATCAACGCCGCGCCGTCGAGCTCGCGCTCAGCCACGGCGCCGCCGTGATCACCGGCGGGCCCGGCACCGGCAAGACCACCATCGTCCGCACCCTGGTCGCCCGCGCCGCCCGCCGCGACGAGCGCTGGCTGCTCGCCGCCCCCACCGGTCGCGCCGCCCGCCGCCTCGCCGAGGCCACCGGCCAGGAGGCGCGCACCCTGCACCGCCTGCTGGAGTACAGCGTCCGCCTGGGCCGCTTCACCAAGGACCGCGACACGCCGCTCGAGGCCGACGGCGTGCTGGTGGACGAGGCGAGTATGATCGACCTCGCCCTCCTGGACGCGCTGCTCAGCGCCGTGCGGCCGGGCACGAAGCTGGTCCTGGTGGGCGACGCCGATCAGCTCCCCAGCGTGGGCCCGGGCCGCGTGCTCGGCGATCTCATCGACAGCGGCGTGCTGCCCGTCGCCTCGCTCACCGAGGTCTACCGCCAGGCCCGCGACTCCGGCATCGTCCGCAACGCCCACCGCGTCAACCAGGGCATCCTGCCCGTCTCTCACGATCGCGAGAGCGAGCCCGGGGCCCTGCCCGACTTTTTCCTGCTCGATCGCGACGATCCGGCCGCCGTGCTCAGCACCGTGGTCAAGGTCATGCAGGAGCGCCTCGCCCAGCGCGGCTTCGATCCGCTCACCGAGGTGCAGGTCTTGACCCCGCTGCACGGCGGCCCGCTGGGCACGGAGGCGCTGAACGCCGCGCTGCAGGACGCGCTCAACCCGCGGAGGGAGGGCGGCGTGGGCCTGTTCACCAGCGCGCGCGGCGCGGAGCTGGTCAAGGGCGCCCGCCGCCTGCGCGTCGGGGATCGCGTGATTCAATCAAAAAACAATTATGATTTAGACGTGTTCAACGGGGACACCGGCGTGATCGTCGGCGCCGACGAGCAGAGCCTGGAGGTGGACTTCGAGGGCCGCCGCGTGGCGCTGGTGGGCGAGCAGCTCGGCGAGGTGGATCTGGCCTGGGCCATCTCCATCCACAAGAGCCAGGGCAGCGAGTACCCCGCCGTGATCGTGGTGCTGAGCCGCGCCCACCGCATCATGCTGCGGCGCAACCTGCTGTACACGGCGATCACCCGCGCGAGACGTTTCTGCTGCGTGATCGGCGATCGCTGGGCCTTGGAGCAGGCCACCCGGCAGCGGGGCGGTGACGAGCGCTGGACGCGGCTGGCGGAGCGGCTGGTCGAAGTGGGCGGCTGAGCCCTCGCCGCCGCTCTTTCAGCCTGGATGGACATTTCCGTGCTACCCGGGCGCCGACCGGGGGACCCCGGCGAGCCGGAGGACTAAGGAGGGCTCACCCCCAAGGAGCCCCCATGGAGAAGCCCGACGCCGCGACCATCGCCTGGTACAACGCCGCCATCCCCGACGATCCGCGCGCCATCCGCAGCCAGATGTTCGGCTTTCCCTGCTCTTTTGTCCACGGCAACATGTTCTTCGGCACCTTCGCCGCCTCCGTCGTCGCCCGCGTCGGCTCGGCCAGCGTCGCCGCGCGCGTCGCGGCGGGGCAGGGGACGATCTTCGAGCCGATGCCGGGCCGGGCCTGGAAGGAGTACGTGCAGATCGCCACGGGCGCCGTCGATGACGCCGCCATCGCAGCCATCGCCGCCGAGGCCCTGGCCTTTACCGCGGCCCTTCCGCCCAAGCCGGAGAAGGCGGCGAAGGGCAAGGGCAAGAAGGCTGGCTGAGGCCCCCGCTTGCGTTCGTCGCCAAAGATCGGCAGAGTCGTGCTAGGAGCACGACCATGCCCGAGACCCCCCAGACCCAGGCCGAGGCCATCTCCCAGGACATAGACGACCTTCACCGGCTCGGCTACGCCCAGCAGCTCATCCGCGAGATGGGCGGCTTCTCCAATTTCGCCATCAGCTTCTCCATCATCTCCATCCTGACCGGCGCCATCCTGCTCTTCGGCTACGGGCTGAAGTTCGCCGGGCCCGTCATCAACACGGTGGGCTGGCCGGTGGTCAGCCTGTTCACGATGGCGGTGGCGGCGAGCATGGCGGAGCTGGCCAGCGCCTACCCCACGGCCGGCGGCCTGTACTTCTGGGCCTGGAAGCTCGGCGGTCGCGGCTGGGCCTGGCTCACGGCCTGGCTGAACATGGTGGGTCAGGTCACCATCACCGCCGGCATCAACGTCGCGGCGGCGATCTACCTGATCGGCGCCGCCACGCGGATCTTCGAGATCCCCGCCGACGCCACGGTCCTGGGCGGGCTGGCGCTGACCTCCTGGAGCTTTCAGCTCCTCGTCATGGTGCTGCTCACCGTCCCCCAGGTCCTGCTGAACATCTTCGGCATCAAGCTGGTCTCCCGGCTGAACAGCCTGAGCGTCTGGTGGCATATCGGCGGCGTCTTCCTCATCGCCGGCTCGCTGACGTTGCTCGGGACGCACCACAACGATCTGGCCTTCCTGTTCTCCAGCGTGAACACGGTCAACCCGCTCGACGCCGCCTCCGCGCCGCTGAAAGAGGGAGCCGAGGCGGTGCCGGCGCTGGTCTTCGGTGACTTCCGTTTCGCTTCGCCGCTCTTCGCGATCGTCCCCGGGCTCGAGGAGCTCTACCGCGCCGCGCCGTTCACCCTGGTCTTCCTGCTCGCCACCTTGCAGGCCCAGTGGACGTACACCGGCTACGACGCCTCCGCCCACGTCGCCGAAGAGACGGTGATGGCCCGCAAGAACTCGGCCTGGGGTGTCTTCCTCTCCGTCGCGATCTCCAGCGTCGTCGGCTACCTGATGCTGGTCATCCTGACGCGCGCCATCCCGAACGGCGACGTCGCGGCCACGGCCAACGACGCCTACCCGGTGTTGTACATCGTCTACAACAACCTCTCGCCCTTCCTCTCCAACCTCATCGCCGTGATCATCGGCGGGGCGATGTGGCTGTGCGGGGCGGCCTCGATCACCAGCATGGGCCGCATGTGGTACGCCTTCGCCCGCGACGACGGGATGCCCGGCGCCTCGCTGATCAAGCAGATCCACCCCACCTGGCGCACCCCGGTCTGGTCGATCCTCATCACCACCGGCCTGGCCATCCTGGTCTGTCTGTACGCCAGCGCCTTCTTCGTCATCACCTCCATCAGCACCATCGCGCTTTATCTGGCATATGTGATTCCCATTTATCTGAACTGGCGCAACCGCCGCAGCGGCCAGGGCGAGGCCGTCACGCCCGCCAACGCCCCCTGGAACCTGGGGCGCTGGTCGTCCGTGATCAACGTCGTGGCGATGCTCTGGGTCGCCGTCATCACGGTCGTCTTCTGCCTGCCGCCGAACGAGCTGGTGCTGTGGAGCATGGTCGGCCTGAGCGTGGGCCTGGGCCTGTACTGGTTCGGCTTCGCCCGCGGGCGCTTCCGGGGGCCGACGCCCGCCGACGCCGAGGCGATCCGGAAGCTCGAGGCTGGGGGCTGAGCGCCGCGACTTGACCCCTTTCTGGCATCTTCTGCGTTGTCCAGGTGTTATCCCACACCTGGAGGTTCCATGCGCGCGATCCCCGTCCTGCTGCTCCTCGCCGCCTGCGGCGCCGAAGACAAGACCCGCCAGGGCCCGAAAGAGAACGCCGCACCGGGCGAAGACTTCCTGAAAGACGCCGATGTTCGCCTGCTCTCGCCCACCCGCGGCGAGACGGTCGGGCTCGAGGCGCTCGTCAGCTGGGAGGCCGGCGCGGACGTCGATCAGGTGCGCTTGGAGGTCAACGGCGAGGTGGTCTGGGGTCCGGCCTCGGCCGAG
>CAZKWG010000643.1:0-4889 GCA_964556105.1 uncultured Enterobacterales bacterium
GGAGGCTGGTGGGTGTGCGCAGGGTGGCGGCGAGGCGCGCGCCCTGCTCCAGCGTGGCCTCGAAGCGCGCGCCGCCCGGCACGCCCTTCGCGGTGAGCCCGAGGCTCTCCAGCTCGCGGACCAGCGCGGCCTCGAGCCCAGGGGGGATGACGGCGAACCAGGTAGGCATGGCGCCCCGATATCCCGTCTCGAGGCGGAGCGTCCGCGCGCTGAGCTTCCTGCTTTGTAGGACGCGCGCGCCGCGTTAGACGGCGTGGATGTCTGTCGCCATCATCACAGGGGCCTCCGTCGGCATCGGCGCCGCGCTGGCCCGCGAGCTTCACCGCCGGGGCTGGTCCATCGGGCTGGTCGCCCGCCGCGCCGATCTGCTGGAGCAGCTCGCCGGCTCGCTGGGCGAGCGCACCGCCTGGGCCACCGCCGACGTCACGGACCTGGAGCAGCTCCGCGCCGCCTTCGCCGCGCTGGAGGCGAAGCTCGGCCCCTGCGATCTCATGATCGCCAACGCGGGCGTCGGGAACCCCGCCTCGGTGACGAAGCTCGACCCGCTCGACGCCGCGCAGACGCTGCGCATCAACCTGGACGGCGTGCTCTACGCGATCTCGGCGACGCTGCCCGGCATGCTGGCCCGCGGGCGCGGCCACCTGGTGGCGGTCTCCAGCCTCGCCGCCTGGCGCGGCCTGCCGCAGTCGGGGCCCTACTCGGCCAGCAAGGCCGGGGTCACGGCGCTGATGGAGTCCTTCCGCATCGAGCTGCGCCCGCGCGGGGTGGCGGTGACGACGGTGCACCCGGGCTTCGTCGACACGGCGATGACGCAGAAGAACCGCTTCCCGATGCCGTTCATGATGAGCGCCGAGCGCGCCGCGGTCATCGTCGCGGACGGCCTCGAGCGCCGTCGCTCGGAGATCAACTTCCCCTGGGCGACGACGACGGCCATGCGTCTCGCCCGCCTGCTCCCCAACTTCCTGTACGATTGGGTCCTCGGCAGAGCCAGAGGGCGCTGAGACCTGGAGGCGTGTGCATGACCCCGTTCGGAATCCGCAAGAAGCTGAAGTCGCTGCTGGGCCTGGACCAGGGCACCTCCTCGGAGGCGCCGAAGGCGCCCGAGGTCCCCAATTACACCGTGACCTTCGTGCTGCCGGACGGCAGCTCGTACAACGCGCGCGCCAAGGAAGGCGACACGCTGGTCATGAGCTCGAACCGGGGGCCCCAGCCCATCGCCACGGGCTGCGCCGACGGCACCTGCGGCACCTGCCGGGTCGAGCTGCTGCACGCGCACGACCAGCTCACGCCGGAGACCGAGCACGAGAAGACCACGAAGCGCGCCAACAACGTGCCCATGGAGTACCGCCTGGGCTGCCAGACGGGCGTGCTGGGCGAGGGCGTGAAGGTCAAGATCATCAACGTGCTCGGCGCGGCCTGAGCCTGGCCTGACCCCGGGGAGACCTCATGCTCGCCGGGGCCGTCGCGCTACCACTGGGCGTCATACTGGCGCTGGTCGTCACCATCGCCACGGTGGCGCGCGTCTACCGTGGCGGGACCACGCTGAACGACCACGCCGTCGCGCTGGTCGTCACCGGCTGCGTCGCCGTCTACCCCGTGCTCTGGGGCGGGCTGCTGGGCAGCGGCGTCGCTGACCCGGCGCGCGCGCTGATCGGCCTTGCCCTCCTGGCGGGGATGCTCGGGATCTACGCCCTCTTCCATGTGCTGGACGGGCGGCGCGACCCCGGGGCGCTCATCGGGCTCGCGCGCTGGAGCCAGGTGGCCTACGCGTTCTCGCTCTGGACGGGGCTGCTGCTCATCCTCCGCGCGCCGGTGGTGCTGGCGACGGGCGGCGGGCTGGCCGAGCTGTGCTGGCCGGGGCTCTGGCTGCTGCTGCCGCTGGGGCTGGCCGGCTGGGGCGCGTTCTGGACCTACGCCCGCGGCGAGACCGTGCGCGAGCAGCCCATCCCCCTGCCCACGCTGGCGGGGCAGGAGCTGCGCGTCGTCCACCTCTCCGACCTGCACGTCGGGCCGACCATGCGCGCCCGGGAGCTGGAGCGGCTGTTCGGCGCCTGCAACGCGCTCTCGCCGGATCTGGTGGTCATCACGGGCGACCTGCTCATGCCCTACTCGGAGCGAGAGCACGACTTTCTGCTGAGGCTCTTACCGACGCTGCGCGCGCCGGTGCTGGCCTGCGCGGGCAATCACGACCTGCCCGTGCTGGACAGCTTCAAGCAGGAGTTGTCGTCCATCGGCGTGCCCCTGCTGGTGGACGAGGCGCAGGTGCTCACGCTGCGCGGGCTGCGCGTCGAGGTGGTGGGCGTCAACTTCCACTGGGGCGAGGCCCGCGCGAGGCTGCTCGGGGCCCTCGACCGGCTCCCGCCCGCCCCGGACGTCCACGCCCGCCTGCTGCTCGCCCACGACCCGCGCCTCTTCCGCTGGGTGCCCGAGGATCGCTTCGACCTCGTCCTCTCCGGCCACACCCACGGCGGGCAGGTCGGCACGGACATGTTCGGCCTGCCCTGGAGCGTGCTCCGACCGCTGGGCGTGCACGACCAGGGCTTCTGGCGCAAGGGGCGCGCGCTGCTCTACGTGCACCGCGGGAACTGGATGACCGGGCTGCCGCCGCGCATGGGGATCGCCGGCGAGATCATGCTGCTGCGGCTGGGCGCGCCGGGCGAGGTCGCGGCCCTGCCGGCGCGCGAGGACGAGGGCGCCCGCGCCAGGGCCTGAGCAGGACGCTATGATCTGAACAGGAGGTCAGCGTGCTGCTCTGGGCCCTCGTCTTCTCCGCGTCCGCCGCCACCCCCGTCGCCAGCCTGGAGCAGCTCGTCTCCGCCAACGGCTACGGCGTCCTGGTCTTCAACGGCGCCAACCCGGGCGGCGCCGTGCTGGACCGCTTCTCGGACCACCTCTACCAGACGCCGTCCGCCTCCTCCGACGACACCCGCGACCTGCTCTACGACACCTACTTCGGGCTGCGCGTGGGGACGACGGCGGAGTGGATGTCGGACGCCGGGAGCTACACGCCGGAGCTGGGCAACAACGCCATCCGCTTGGACCGCTCCCGCTCGGGCCTGACCATCACCGAGGTCAACCTCGCGCCGTTTTCGCTCGCGCTGCCGGCCTTCGTGCAGCTCATCCACGTCCAGAACAGCTCGACCGGGACCGTCCGAGACATCTCCCTGTTCTCCTTGCACAATTTCCATCTCGGTACGGACAGCGACGGCGACGGCTTCGCCAACGAGGACGAGAACATCTGGGTGGAGGACGGGGTGCTGACCGAGGAGGGCGACAGCACCGGCCTGATCATGCACGTCCTGCCGCTCACGGACGCCGACAGCTACTCCTGCGACCAGGCCTACACCACCGTGCTCGCGGGCGAGGATCTGGACGGGCGCTGCGGCAGCGCGAGCTCGCCCTGGCTCTTCGACGATCAGGTCGGCGGCTGGCAGTGGGATCTCGGCGATCTCAGCCCGGGACAGGACGCCTGGGTGGGCGTGGTCAGCGGCTTCTCCAGCGACTGGGACAGCGCGACCGTCGCCGCGGAGCTCTCGCTGTGGGCGGGCGGGCGCGAGCCGGAGCAGATCCTCACCGACGAGGCGATGGACTGGGAGCGCTGGCTCGAGGAGGCCACCTGGCCGGACGGGCTGAGCGAGGACGAGATGGCGGTCTACTCCCAGGCCCTCATCCACCTCCGCGGGGCCCAGGTGCGCGAGGATGGAGCCCCTTACGGGCAGATCGTCGCCTCCTACCCCGCCAGCGGCCCCAGCGAGGACTTCGACCACACCTGGAACATCACCTGGGTGCGCGACAGCGCCTACGCCATCCGCGCGCTCACCGCGGCGGGCTACACCGACGAGGCCCGCGCCGCCCTCGCCTTCTTCTTGCAGGGCAAGGCGGGCGACTACGCCGACGAGCTGGGCATCGACGACTACGCGCTGAGCGTCTGCCGCACCTACGGCGACGGCGCCGAGTGGAGCGACGACGACGGCACCGGCCCGAACATCGAGCTGGACAACTTCGGGTTGTACCTCTGGGCCCTGCACGGCTACGTCGAGGCCAGCGGGGACACGGCCTTTCTCGACGCCTACGGGGACGACGTCTTTGGCGGGATCGCCGACGTGCTCGTGTCTCTGGTGGAGTCGGACGGCGAGGGCGAGGGCCTGATCACCGCCGACTCCTCCATCTGGGAGCGCCACTGGAACGGCAACCAGAAGCACTTCACCTACACGCAGGCCTGGGCGGTGGCGGGCCTGCGCGCGGCGTCCGAGCTGGCGACCCTGGCCGGCAAGGACGCGGAGGCGGAGACCTACCGCGCCACCGCGGAGGACCTGCGGCTGGCCCTGCGGCGCAAGCTGGTCTCCGATGGCGTGCTGATGGGCAACCTGCAGGAGATCGCCGATGGCGACGCCCTGGACGCCGCGGTGGTGGACACCTTCAACAACGGCACCCTGGACAACCTGGGCCCCGTCGCCGTGGAGACCCTGGCCACCCTCGGCGAGGCCCTGCGCGTCGAGACCGGCGTGGGCCTGTACCGCAACGACGACGGCAGCGCCTACGACAACCAGGAGTGGATCATGGTCGACCTGCGCTTCGCCGAGGCGCTGCGCCGAGCCTGCCTTCCGGACGAGGCGGCCGAGATCGAGGCCTGGGTCGTCGGCCAGGCGGTGGCCAACGGCTGGACGCTGCCGGAGATGTACGACCCGGACAGCGGCGCGTACGCCGGCCCGGCGCCGATGCTTGGCTTCGGGGCGGGCATGATGGTGCTGCACCTGAACACGCGCGGCGAGGCGGACGCCGACTGCGCCGCCGGCGCCGAGCCCGCCTGGGACACGGCGCTCCCCGAGGAGACGGGCGAGGGCGAGGGCGAGGGCGAGGGCGAGGGCGAGGGCGAGGGCGAGGGCGAG
>CAZKWG010000644.1:0-4869 GCA_964556105.1 uncultured Enterobacterales bacterium
ACATCTTGACGAGATTCTCGGTCTTGTGGGTGAGCTCAAGTGCAGTATGTACGACAATGCGTTGATTCCTGTCGCATTGGCGAACAAGCTGGTGTCGTTGTCCGATTTCCCAAGTCAGCGCATTCTGACCAACTTCGCGCGATCATTCGTCAAGACATGACGGTACGAGGCGGCACAAGAAACCGATCCAGTGGTCATTGTGGCGGATCCCCTTCGCCAGAGGGTTACGCGACTCCAAATCTTGCGAGCCAGCAATGATCTCTACTAGGACTTCGGATCGATGGGTGCAGATGTGCCTGTGATCGAAAGCGGCGCTTGTAATGCGCGATTTACGGCCTTGCCTCGAACGGGCGTTGTGAGGTCTGCGTAGACCTGATGAACTTCCCGCCAATAGTACTCAAGCACCTGACTCGCGACCTCGCCTTCAACAGGGACTGACTCAAATGACACCTTAGAAGCGTCGGATGCGTCGTCGGGCACCTTCGCAACCCGTTTGTTTCTAACACTCAACCATAGAACCTCTGGATTGCGCTTGAAGTTGATCTCGACGTCAATGCTACCCACAATGCCAAGTCCTGAGGGATGAAATACGAGCATTCGAGCGGATGCAAAGTGATAGCCCCCGTCAACGAGATTCTTGACAATGGTTTGATCACGAAGACCACGTCCGTTCAGAACCGCCTGACTGAGAGCCCGAGTCTCTGCTGCTCCCAGAGCCTGATCGCCTTCATCCTTGTCGGTCGAACGATCCGCGTTCGGTCGGATGGTCAAGCTTGTGACATCTTCGACACGCCACTGATTCGGCCGTCTCGATGAAAATATCCGATCAAAAAGCCTGATCCGCAGATCCGCAGCAAGATCCCGGAGGTGGGTTGAGACAGGGTCGACTTTGGCGCTATGCAAAATGTGAGTAGCCACATCTCGAACCACAAGGGCATCCGTAGCCGTGGATGGAAAGCCGACAATTTCAACATCCTTGGTGTCATCAATCCCGCGGATTATTAGCTCGATGCGATGCGTTTCTCTGCGAAGCATTTGCGTACGAAATGGACGAATCTTGTCGTATGAGATCCCAACGCGAACCCCAAGCTGTTGCGACTGCTGAATAATCTGATCAATCTTCGGCCTGTGTCTCGTCGGGATGGAACGCCCACGAAGCTGAGTCGCAGCTTGGACGACCTTATCGACAGTCGTGTTCTTACCCCGAAGGCCAGCCATATTGGTGCCATGCTCCGCAATCTCAGGCACTTGAAGTGCGCTGCGGTATACCCGCTCGGGGGAATACGAACCGTGCGAAGTATTCGGTGAAAACATCCGAGCGCGCGAGCAAGAATACTCCCTCGCCGGACATCAGGCCGCGAAGTGGTGTAACGCCAGCTTCATCAACGAGGGCGGCTACATCACTGTTAGATGGGAAGGGGAAGTCCTCGATCTGTGCGAGCACAGGTTACCTCAGGAGTTGAAGGGGACGAGATCAAGCATGCTGACCTCGATGGTTGGTGGGCGAGACAGTGTCATCTCCCGAACGAGTCGATTGACCTCGTTCTGAATCTGCTCAATCTGGACTTCAGGCGCTGGGGTAAGGATCTCGATCCTGTCATGATGGAAGTAGTGAATATGGTGCAGATACTTCAGCAGGAATCGAATTCGAGCGGTTTCGGAAAGATCGAAGGCGAAAACGCCATGTCGAAATGGGTGCCGCTCGTCCCTCCGATATCGAGCAGGAATTACCATGGAGTGTAGGTATTCGGGCGATAGTGTGGCATGCCAGAGTGAGTCGTAGCCATTTTGATACGCATAGTAGAATTCCATATCCTCGAACTCGCGCCTGAACGAATGAAGGGAGGCGAGTCGCCCGAGGTGCTCGTTATGCGATACGAGCAAGGTGACTGGTGGATCCTTGGCCCTCATTGGTGGCGCTTTCCTGAGCCACTCTCGCGCTTGTTCACCATCCCATCCTTCATGGCAATGCCAGACTACCATCACGGTGTCGAGCAAAAGCGCCTCATCGGGGGCGATACCGAGATCGGCTGAAAGCCCGTCTGGCGAGTCGCGCATGTGCTCAAGGTCTGTCAATGCATTGTGCATGATGCCGCCGAGTTTTGTCGCGGTACTCATTGAGGCCATTGAGTAACGCTTGCCCTCAACGAGCACTCCTCGGGTCCTTCGCGTGTACGGACACTCAAAGGTCAGAATGGCATCTATTCCGTGCTCCTTCGATACGCCGGCCGCAGATCTTGGACAGGCGACGTGGGAGCACTTGACGTTCTTGTCTTGGCGCCCACGTAGCTTCCAGCCGAAGCGACTCGCGAGCCGGCAGAAGACGTTCACCGCTGCACGACCCTCAGCTCCTCGCTCACCTCCCGGCATGTCTACACTCCATTAGTTGAAGCTGCGATAGAACCGTGACGGCATCGTCAATTGCGACAGAGAGGGATTCGGTGTTCGCCCAAATGCGTATTGTGCCCAGGTCTGAGACACGAATTGAAGTGATTTGCATAGACCGTGGCAGGAATGTGATTCTCCGGATGCGGGCTTGTGTGTCTGTGAGTAGGTCAACTATCTGGTCCCTGGAGGCCACGTCAATGTGAACATGCGTTGCGGTGATTGATTCGAGCGGAAGGTTTTCGATTTGTATGTCCTCAAGTCGACTCTGAATGGCGTCGAACTCCGACAAGGTCTCCAGGTGCTTTCGTAGGTTTAGGCGTACATCAGAGAATGCCGGGCGATTGTCGGCAGTTGGCCATGCTGCGTGGAGTAGCCTCGCCGGTTGGCGCCGTAGATGCGCTGTGAGCATCAAGCCTATCTGAGGATAGGGTCGGGCGTAGACTTTGCGCTGCGTTGTTACGACCAATCGGTTGGCGCGTCCGTCTGTGACCACATTGGAGAGGATTCGGTCCTCAAGCCATGTTACGCTGTACTCACGGTAGTCGCCCAAGCAATCGCGCCCTTGGTTAAGGAGTTCAACGCGCGTTCCATCTTCCTCCTCGTTCACGCTCGGAAGCGGCCATGAGACGGGCACTGATGCGTGCGTGAGTGACAGAATCTGTAGGGTGAATACCTTCATGTTCCGCCTTTGTGGACTGGAGGTACACTTATCGTTCTAGGCCCTGCGCTGTCAAAGAGCCGGGAAGGATTCAATTCGCGACTTCGCAGGTGAAGAGCAGGTTGCTTGAGTGGTGCGCTAACAGCGCCTCGATTGCCGCCTTTTGCTTCTCCTTCACCTCCGGCCGCACGACGATCTCTACGGTGATCTTCGGGTTCCCGCGCTTCTTGCCCATGCTTACCTCCCGGCGGGCGTCGAGCCCGTCGGAACTGACCAGAAGCAAGGATCGCGCGTGCCGCTCTGATCCGCTGCGAACGCTGGGAACCCGCCATCGGCACCCCGCCAGCGCGCGCCGCTGGCGCGCCACCACGCGCCGTCCGCTCCCCATCGCGCCCAAGCTCCAGGCGCCACGCCCGCTGGCCTCCGGCCCCAGCCTCGCCCCGCCTGGCGCGCTCGCGCGATTCCCAGCTTCGTCCCTCTGCTCTCCCGCCTGCCGCTACGCCCGCCAGGTCCCAGCCTCGAACCCACCTTCCTGCCCGGCCTCTTTCCCAGCATCGCCGCTCCGACCCGTCCCGAGCCTCCCCCACCCGGATCCGCGCGCCGTCCCGCCTTTGGCGCGCGGCGCGCCGCGCCTCTCCCCGGCGCTCCCTGCCCCTCCGAGCCCCCGCCGCCGGGCTATCCCGAGCCTCGAAACCGGATCGCACGATTCTTCCTTGACAGGCATTCGCCCTGGCATTCTTTTTGCAGCAGTCGTTCCTGGACCCCCAACCTGGAGTCGCCCATGTCCACCGTCGTCACCTACTTCCGATGCGCCACCGACGATCCCTCCTCGCTGGCCCGCCACCAGGCCCAGCTCGACGCCTGGCTCGCAGCGCACCCCGAGCACCAGCTCGTCGGCGCGTTCACCGACATCATGTGCCTGCGGTCGAGCCCGCTTCGGAGCCGGCCGGGATTCAGCGCGCTGCTGGCCCTCGTCGAGGAGCGGAAGGTCGAGCTGATCGTGATGCCGGCCTCCTGCACGCTCACCAGCGATCAGGCTGAGCGCGTCGCGATCTTCCGTCAGCTCCTGGAGCAGAAGGCGACGCTGCTGAGCACCGAGCAGACGCCCCAGGCCGCCCGCGAGGAGTGGCTCTACACCCGGCTGGTCGAGGTCTACAACGCCTGGGTCTCGGACCAGAAGCGCCAGTCCGCCGCCCACGCCCGCGCCTGCAAGGCCCAGAAGCGCGCCCTTTGGCTTCAGACCGCCTGATCCACCCCCACCGCTCGGAGCCCACCATGCCCAAGGTCGTCCTCTACACGCGCGTCTCCTCGGAAGATCAGGCGAAGAAGGACTTCTCCCTGCCGGCCCAGCGCAAGGCGCTGCTGGCCTACGTCGCGCAGCAGGGGCCGGACTGGGAGGTCGTCGGCGAGTTCGCCGACGAGGGCGTGAGCGCCTACGGCCCGGTCGAGAAGCGGCTCGGCTTCATGGAGATGGTCTCGTTCTCCAAGAAGAACCGGCCCGACTTCATCCTGGTCCACCGCTTCTGCCGCTTCAGCCGCGACCAGGCCGAGTCCATCCACTACAAGGCCGATCTGAAGGCGCGCGGCGTGAAGGTCCGCTCGATCACCGAGCAGGTCGACCCTGACACGAAGGAGGGCTTCCTCTATGAGCGGCTGATCGAGGTCTTCAACCAGTACTCCTCGATGAGCCTGTCCTTCGAGACGATGAAGGGGATGCGCGAGAAGGCGTCGCGCGGCGAGATCAACGGGGGCCAGGTGCCCTACGGGTATGCGCCGGTGAAGGTCACGGACGCCCGGGGCCGCGAGCACAACGCGCTCGGGCT
>CAZKWG010000645.1:0-4867 GCA_964556105.1 uncultured Enterobacterales bacterium
AGCACCCCCTCCCCCCTCCGTGGGGGAGGGCCCCCGTCAGGGGGCGGTGGGGGGGTGCCTGCTCTCCAGCCGCCCCCGTCAGAGCAGGACCACACCCAGCACGATCACCACCGCGACCGCGATCGCGACCCACACCAGGGAAGGGACCCCGCGCGCGTCTGGCTCCAGATCGAGCGGGCGCGGCGTGTCGGTGGGGAGGGCGCGGGCGACCTCGCCGAGGGGGCGCGCGGCCTCGGTCCACTTGCCCATGCCCAGCTCGGCGTCCCGCCCGGCGCGTTGACCCACCCCGCGCGCCTCACCCCAGCGCGGCGCCGCGTCGGCCTCCTCGCGGTCGAGCAGGATCGGCTCGGGCGCCTGCTCCCGCCCGGTCGGCGCCAGCGGGATGGTGGAGGACGCCTCCCCTTGAGCGAGCTCACCCGAGCCCTCGGTGTCGAGGTCCTCGACGTCCTCGTCGGGATCCTCGGCCAGCTCTGGCTCATGTACTGGCTCATCTACTGGCTCATCTACTGGCTCATGTACTGGCTCATGTACTGGCTCAGGCTCAGCCTCGAGCTCGAGCTCAGGCGCTGCCGGCTCGACCAGCACCGCCTCCTCCCGAGGCGAGACGGTGACCTGGGCCAGCGACGCCTCCTCGTCCGTGGTCGGCTCGTCGTCGGGCGCCTCGTCGTCCTGTTCGTCGGGCGCTTCATCGTCCTGGCCGCGCGCCGGCTCGGGCTCCAGCTCCGGCTCGTCCACCAGCGCCGGCCCCGGCTCGTCCACCAGCTCCTCCTCCTCCTCCTCCTCCGCTTCTTTCGGCGCGTCCTCCGGGTGGAACTGCAGCGCCGGTCCCTCCAGCGGGCCCAGCTCCAGCTCCAGCTCGGGCTCCGCCAGCGTCAGGTCGGCCGGCTCGGGCTCCAGCACCAGCGCTGGCACCACCTCGACCAGGTCCGCGAGGTCCGGATCGGCGGCCAGCGCGGGCCGCGTCCGCAAGGTCTGGACGCGCAGACCCACGCTCCCGCCGCTGGTCGCGGCGCTGGCGACCGGCTGGCTGGAGGAGGGTATCGGGGTGTAGGGGACGTGGCGCGGCGGCGGATCCGGCGCGTCGAAGGCCGGGAGATCGCGCGGCGGTGGCGGGCTGCGCTTTGGGCTCGCGGCGGAGATGGGCGCGACGCCGCGGAAGGTGGGCACCGGGAAGGGCGAGGGGCCGGGCACCCAGCGGCGCTCCCAGGCGTCCTGCGGGAACCAGGCCAGCGGGCGCGGCTCGAGGCGCCAGCCCGGACCGAGGGCCTCCACCAGGGCCTCCTCCGCCTCGGGACGGCGGGCGACCAGCGCCGTGAGCGCCTGACGCGCCGAGCGACCGGGCTGCAGCCGCAGCTTTCCGCGCGCGCGCCGCAGCCCGCTCTGCAGGAGCAGGACGCCCGGCTCCTCCAGGCGGTGGAGCCCGAGCGCGTCCAGGCAGGGGCCGAGCTGCCAGCAGTCCCGCGCCTGGGCCCCCGCCGCCGGGTCGGGGTCGGGGACGATCTCCCGGCCTGCATAGGGGAAGATCACCAGGCGGCCGTCCGCGTCCAGCCCCGTGCTGCTCGGGTCGAGCATCCCGTGCGCCAGGCCGCGCTCGTGCAGCTCGGCCAGGGCCGCCGCGAGGTGCCAGGCAAATCCGAGCGCGGCCTCGGGTGACAGCCGCGCGCCGAGCGCATAAAGATCCTCCCGCGGCGCGCGCAGGGGTTCTCTGGATCCACGTACAGTGCCCGGGGCCGGCGCGCTTACGAAGGGACCCCAGGAAGGAGCATCTCTATTCGAGGGTGCGGTGACGGCGCTGACGGCGTCGTTCGTGGCGGGCCGTGTCATTCCCCTGAGTATAGGCCCTTCGCATCCGGGTTACGATGCTCGTTCTGTCCGGCCGTTGAAGACCCGGCCCGAGAGGGATAGTTCTCCGAGACGTGTCGGGAAGCCACCGCGGAAGCGACGGTGAGCGGGAGAGAGTATGAGCCGAGTGGATGCAGCGATTCAGGAAGGACGATGCGTTCTGGCGTTCGGGGGGCGTTCCCTCCAGCCAGACGTGCTCATGGAGCTGCGCCGCCGCTCCGTCCCGGCGGTCACCCTCGGTGAACAGCCGGTCAACCCCGTCGGTCTGCTGAACGCGGACGCGCTCCTCCCGGTGCTGAGCCAGGTGGGCACGGCGCTCGTCCTCATCGAGCCGGAGGCCAGCGACGGCAAGGCGCTGAACATCCTGGCCGAGCTCGTGCAGAAGAGCCCGAACAAGCCGAAGCTCTTCGTCGCGGCGAAGGCCTTCAACCCCTTCGTGCTGCCGATGTCGCTCCGCCTGCTCAAGATGGAGCAGATCAAGGAGAAGGCGAAGGACTTCGTCAGCTCGCTGCCGGTCCTCGCCGCTCCGGCCCCCGCCGCCGCGCCCGCCGCCTCGGCTCCGAAGGAGCAGAGCGCCGCGAAGGCCGCCAAGGCCCAGAAGGAGCAGGCCGCCGCCGAGGCCGACAAGGCCGGGGGCAAGCAGGCCCCGCGCCCGCTCTTCGTCGGCCGCGAGGAGGAGATCGCCCAGCTCGGCGAGCTGCTCGGCGCGGACGGCGGGCCCATCGTGGTGGCCGGCGCGCCGGGCATCGGCAAGCGCTGGCTGGTAGACCAGACCATCGCGGGCACCTCGCTCACCCGGCTGGCGGACTTCACGCTGGGCCGCGGGGTGGGCGCCGACGCGCTGCTGGGCCGCATCGCCGCCATCGCCAGCGATGTGGGCGACGACGCGCTCGGCAAGGCGCTCAAGGAGCAGGACGAGCGTCCTTCTCCCGTCGATCTCGCCCGGCTGGCGGCGCGCACGCTCTCCAACCCGGCCCTGGCCGGCAAGGTGTGGGTGATCTTCGAGCTCCACCGCGCGCAGGACCGCCGCGACGGCAGCCTGCACCGCATGGGCCGGCTCGAGCTGACCCTCAAGGAGCTGCTGCTCTCCACGCCCGCGCTGCGGCTGGTCTTCGTGACCAACCAGCCCGTGACCTTCTACCGCGAGGGGGAGGCCGCCAACCTGCGCGCGATGACGCTGGCCGGCATCCGGGGCAAGGAGCTCTACCAGATCTTCAAGAGCTACCACGTCGAGGACACGCCGCGCGACCGCTTCGGGCCGATCAGCGACCGTACGCTGGGCCACCCGATGGTCGTGCGCAGCCTGGCCCTCGAGGTGACCGAGGGTCACGAGCTCGACGAGCTGCTCAAGGCGCCGCGCTTCCTGAAGCTGGAGACGCTGGCCGACCTCGAGCCGCTGCGCCGCCACATCAAGCGCAAGGTCGAGGGGCTGGACGAGGGCGTCAAGAAGGCGCTCTCGCTGGCGGCGCACCTGCGCGAGTCCGGCTCGGCCGCCGAGCTGGTCGGTCTGGGCATCGGGCGCAACGAGCGGCTCACGCTGCTCGGCATGGGCCTGCTCGAGCAGACCCCGGGCGTCGAGGATCGCCGCTTCTACGTGCACCCGCTGGTTCGTGAGCACCTGGACTTCCAGGAGACCTCGAACTTCGACCTGATGGAGACCCTCGCCGGGCACTTCATCGATCTGGTCCGTGACAAGGAGAAGCCGCGCAGCCAGCGCCTGGCCTGGCTGCAGGAGGGCCACCGCCTCCTGGTCGAGGCCCGCCGGCCGACCCGCAACCTGCTCCTGCCCTACCCGGATCAGGACGCGCTGGTCGAGAGCGTTCGCGGCCTCATCCGCCGCAAGCAGCCTCGCCTGGACATCGCCCGCGCCCGCCTGAACGAGGGCCTGAAGGTCGATCCGAAGAACACCGAGCTGCTGATCCTGGACGCCGAGCTGAAGGCCGAGGAGAAGGCTACGGCGGAGGTCATCGCCGCCGCCTGGCAGCGCGCCGCCGACGTGGCGCCGACGCCGGAGGTCTTCCACTCCGAGGCCGGGTTCCACCAGGACCGGAATTCCCGCGGCAAGGCCGTCGCCGCTCTGGAGAAGGGCATCCAGCTCTTCCCCGAGGACGCGCGGATGCACCGCCGGCTGGCGAACCTCTACCTCCAGCAGAACCGGGTGGAGGACGCCGTCACCACGCTGCGCCGCGCCATGGAGCTGGAGCCCATGATGCCGGACGCCTACGGGATGCTCGGCGAGATCCTCATCGGGCGCGGCCCCAGCGCCTGGGAGGAGGCCCAGCAGTACCTGGACGAGGCCATCCGCCTCGACCCTGCCCGCGCGACCCACCAGCTCCGGCTCGCCACGCTGCGGCGCGCCCAGGGCATGGTGGATCTCGAGGCGCGGGCCGAGCGCTGGGCCGAGGCCACGGAGAAGCTGAAGGCCGTCGTGCAGGGCGACTCGGAGAACGGGCTGGCGCACGCGCTGCTCTGCGCGCTGCTGCTGGACTCGGACGGCGACCTGGACCAGGCCGAGTGGCTGGCGAAGAAGGCCATGAAGATCATGGAGACCCACGAGGCGCTCGTTCAGCGGGCGCGCGTGCTCATCCGTCGCGCGGCCTTCGAGGACGCCGATCGCCTGCTGGACAAGGCGATCAAGAAGGAGCCCTCCTACCACCCGGCGTTTGCCGCCAAGGCGGAGCTGCTCATCGCCCAGGGCCAGGTCTTCGTGGCCCTGGAGCACCTGAAGAAGGCGCGCGAGCGCAGCCCGAAGGACGCCCCCGATCGCGCGATGTACGAGGCCGACATGGCCCGCTTCACCGCGCTCATCGAGTCGGGCGCCGCGGTGGAGATGATGAAGGCGGCCGAGGCGGCCGGCGTCGTCGTCCAGACCGAGGGCGCTGTGGGCGGCGAGGGCGAGCGGCGCGACGCCGGCACCACCACGCGGCTGCGCAAGCGGCGTCGGCGGGGTCGGGGCGGCGGCGGCGACGCGGCCCAGAGCGGCGAGGGCGGCGAGGCCGGTGAGGGCGCTGAGGCCGGCGGCGAC
>CAZKWG010000646.1:0-4859 GCA_964556105.1 uncultured Enterobacterales bacterium
GAGCTCCTTGCCCGCGCCGCTGGGCCCGCGGAGCAGCACGTGTCCATGGCGGGCCGCCACGAAGCGCAGCGCGCGCCGCAGCGCCCAGGCGGCGGGAGACTCGCCGACGATCCCGTCCTGGTCGGGCTCTCCGAAGGGGTGTGGCGCGGGGTCGACCGCTGGCCCCTCAGGTCCCCGCGAGACCACCAGCAGCAGCACCTCGCCGGACAGCTCGACCAGGTCCCCCGGCTCGACGACGGCCTCGTCCACGCTCGCGCCGCCGACGACGAGCGCGCGCCGCCCCAGCCTGCGCAGGTGAAGCGCGCCGCCGCGCGGCTGGATCGCGAGCTGGCTGGCCGAGATTCGTGTGCTCTGAACGGGACTGGTCGCCAGGCTCCCGCCGGGACGCCAACGCCAGAGCGGGAGGCGCGGCGCGGCGCCCGGATCCTGGCGACCGAAGACCCGGCCGCCCTCCGGCCCTCCCTGGAGATCCGGCAGCAGCCACTCGCCCATGCGCCAGGGCTCGCCGCGCCAGCCGCAGACCACGAGGCCCAGCCGGGCGCTCCCGTCGGCGGCGCCCCGCTCGTCCTGGGACAACGAGGACTCGGTGAGGGGACGGTTCATCGAGGCTCCGCTGTGAGCTTAGCACGGCGGATCGCGCAGATGCGCGGGGGCAGCGCGCGAACGCGCGGGAGCAGGCGGGCGCCGGGACGCTCCAAAGCGGTCTCTGCGGCGCACTCTCGGGCCTTTCAGGCTGGCACGAGATTTGCTTCCGCTCCACCTCCACACTCCAGGCGCGAGGATCTGTCATGCCCGACCCTATCGACCCCAGTGAATGGCAGCTTGACCCGAGGTCCCTCGAGCTGGTCCACCGCGCCACGGGCGAGCGCATCGGGATCACCGACGCGCACGTCGACGCGCTGCTCGGGTTCGAGCCCGGGACCGCGCAGGCGATGATCAGGCAGTACAACGGCATCGTCGGGAGCCCCCTGGGCTTGAGCGAGCGCGTCTCGGAGCTGCTGCGCCGCACGGAGCTGCCGGGCGTCGTCGATATCGGCGCGTCGCTGGCCGAGGAGCTGGTGAGACGCGGCCCCGTGGAGCGCGCCGCCGAGCTGATGGGCGCCCGCGGCGTCGGCTGGACCCGGATGGAGCGCATCCTGCGCGCGCTGATGGCCGACGTCGATGCGCTCTGGACCGGGCCGATGGGCCGCGCGGGCGGGCGGGCAGGCTGGACGCTGGCGCGCGAGGCGCTCTCGATGGTCCAGAGCGCGGGCCTGGGCGCGCTCTCCGAGGCGCGGGCGGCGCAGCTCGCGGGCGCGCTGCTGGGGCTGCTGGACAAGGGGACGCTGGACCACGCGGCGCTGCTGGGCGCGGTGGGCAGGCTGATCCGCCAGTGGATGGAGCAGGGGGAGCCCCGGCCGGAGGAGCCCAGACCGGAGGAGCCCAGACCGGAGGAGCCCAGACCGGAGGAGCCCAGGCCGGAGGAGCCCAGGCCGGAGGAGCCATTGTTCCCCGAGCATCCAGAGCACCCAACGGGCGACTGGGACATTCTGGGCGTCTTCTACGATGTTGACAGCCAGGTGATCAGGCTCGCGCTGCTGAGGGCGGGGTTCGTGCAGGACATGCCCGGCGTCGAAGCGCAGCGCGAGCCCCCCCCGGCGCTCGAGCGCTTTCTCGAGAACCTGGAGAAGGACCTCTTCGAGCATGAGCGCCTGGGAGTTCAGGACAGCGGCTGGCGCGCTGAGCTGGAAGACCAGGTGCGAAGAGGATATGAGGGCCACGTCGTTCATCGGTTCCTTCGAGACAGGTTGGGTAGCATGGGCGGTGAGTTCATCACGCCGGCGCCGCCTGACCTGCAAGGCCTCTGCAGGCGCATTGTGCAGAAGTATGATCTCGGAGCGCTCATCGTGCTGCGACCGGTGCACCAGATGCCGAATCCCACGCTCGTGGAGGAGCACTTCCGATTCGAAGCTCATCCGATCTTCGGACGCCTCAGGGCTCCAGGCTGCGAGGTCGCTCGAAGGCAACGGATCTGTCCGGCAGCGCTCGGATGGGCAGGGATTGGAGCCGAGGTGCGCTACGAGGCTGAATCGAATGGCTACCACCTCGTGAAGGGCGCGGGGGACGGCACGGCGTGGACCGTACCCCACACATGGGACGACGGAAGGAAGGGCGACCGCGCCCTGCCGGAGACTCCAAGGGAGACGCTCTGGACTCCAGGATCCAGGACCGACGATGAACACGGGGGAGCTGTGGTCGCCTCCTGGCAGTCCGAGACGCGGTGGTTCCTCGAGGACGAGCTCTTCTGGGGCAAGGAGCCCGGCCGATACTCTGCCGACTTCAAACACACGGCGGACTTCTTCGGTTGGCACTCTCCCTTCGTGTTCGCGGAGAGAGAGGGGTCCAGTGCAGAGAGCACGGTCCGCCAGGGTGGAGGCGCCTTCGAGGGCTCAACGGTCGCCGGGACGGGCGCCACCGTCCGCACGAAGGAGACCGACGCAGTGTTCGTCGAGAATGGCAAGAGCTCGCAGAGCCTCGGGATGGATGGCTCCGACCCCAGCGTCCAACAGGGCCTCGAGATCGAGGTCGAGCTGATCAAGGACACGCTGAAGGTCGGGGGGCAGCTCAGCGACGATGGTTGGGGGCTGTCTTTGGAGGTCCCGAGGCTCAAGATTGGCTACGAGCGCGGCTGGTCTGCTGAGGGTGGTATGAACGCGATCGATCCTGGCGCCACCTTCTACACGGCGCCCGGGATTCAGATCGGGACGCCTCCCGTCAAAGGCATACTGGCTCACAAAGTCGGCTTCAGGCTCGTCAGCGAAGGCTCGTGCAAGGCCTCGCTCGAGGAGGGCTCGCTGACGAAGGTGGAAGACCGCATGCGCGCGGAAGCGTCCGTGGATGCCGGACTGACTGTCGACTGGTCGACCCAGGTCGATCTGATGGATGCGTCGGCACCGGCTGTCCGGGAGTCTGGCTGCACCTTGAGACTGAGAGGAGGCGCGGATCTCAGCGTTCGGCGAACCCAGGTGATCTCCCAGCCCGTGACGATCAACATGGGCAAGGAGACCCCCAACAGGCTGCATCTGGATGGGGTCAACGTGACCATGGCCTGTGATCGTGAGATCCGATCTGGGGATGTCGGGGAGATCCTGGTGGGACTGAGCGGGGCGCCTGGATGGATCATCGAGTACAGAGAGCGGACCGAACGTGCGCGGATACGCAAGGAGCGTGAGGTGGTCGAGCTACCGGATCCACGTTATCCAAAGAGTTCGTTGAATCTGAATGAGCTCGCGGTGACGACGACAAAGCTCGCGCGCATCGCAGGCTCCCTCTGGATACGGTTGGCCTGACGGGGGCGGGTCAAGGTCTGAGCGCTCCATCCAACGTAGCGCGGAGCCCGTCCAAGGTCTCCGGCAGGTCCCAGACCCACAGCAGCCCGTCGGAGCATCCGGCTGCGACCCTGCCGCGATCCAACGCAACGCACATCACACCGCCCTCCGGCACGTCCAGGCGCAGCAGCGGCCAGCCTGGGCGGGTCAGACGAAGCGTGGAGCCGCGCGACGAGAGCGCGCCGCCGTGCGCGTCGAAGGCCAGGGAGGAGGCGCCCTCGTGGCCGGGGAGGGCGTGGGGCTCCAGGCCGCTGGGGCTGAGGCGGAGGAAGGCGGGGCGGTCGGCCGGACGGGGTCCGAAGCCGCTGCAGCCGATGATCAGGGAGCCGTCCGGCAGGAAGGCGGCGCACGAGACATCTGGAACTTCGGCCTTTAGGGCCTCTGCTGACCCTTGATGCACGATCTCCACCCTGTCGTTCGTGTAAATCGCCGTCGCGGCGTCATCGTCACGGATCGCGAGGAGGTTGAACAGGGTCTGGGGCGACACCGTTGGGTCCCACTTTGGGAGACGCCAGTCGTCGTCTTCGACCTGACCCGCGCGGTCCCACACCCAGCTCCGACCGCCCTGTGCGTGGGCATGAACCCGTCCATCCTGGAAGCGGACGGCGTCCAGCGCTTCCCGACCGAGCCGAAAGCCCCGTCGCCTCTGCCGATCAAAGGACCAACGGCGGGCGAGGCCGCGGACATGGACCGTGAGCGCACCCCGCCTGGGGTCGCCTGGGTGCAGCGCGAGGTCTCGCGCCTGGTCTATCGGCGCCGAGCGGAGTCGGATGGCCGGGGGGAGCTGGCGAGGGTCAGCGCCGCGCAGATCCCACAGGAGGATCTCCCCCTTGTCGCTGGAGCTGAGCAGGTCCTGCGCGCCCTCGCCGAGCGCGAGCCTCGCCTTTGGATCGCCGGGCAGCGGCCTCTCGTCTCCCGTCTCGACATCGACCAGATGGGGCCCGCGCGGGCAGCGCACCGCGACGTGGCGTCCGTCGGAAGAGAGCACCTCCGGGCGTTCGTCTGGTCTGCATGGGATGCGAAGCGACGCCACCCGCTCATGAGCCGTGTACTCGTGAACCGTCGGCGTCACGGTCTCCAGTACGCGCAGCCGCCCCTGTCTGGTCCAGCTCAGCCCGAAGACGTTCGCGAAGTCCCCGTGGACACGCCCCTCGATATGGAGCCTGTGACCATGCTCGAGCCAGGCCAGCGCGCCGCGCGTCGGGTCTACGGCGAAGGCGATGAGCGCGCCGCCGTAACCCACCCCCCAGCTCCCGTCCCCCTCCCGAACCACCGTCTCTGCGCCATCCTCCGCGACCTTGACGATCCGCCCGTCCCAGAACGCCAGCCAGATCCCGCCCGGCCCGAAGCGCGCATGCGTCACCTTCTCTTCAGCGCTGCCGAATCGGGCGACGATCAGCGGCTCACACAACAATTCCACCATCGCTTGTACCCAGCCCGGCGCCTCGGCCGGATCCTCCACCGCCAGCAGCAGGCGCGCGCGATCGAGCC
>CAZKWG010000647.1:0-4843 GCA_964556105.1 uncultured Enterobacterales bacterium
TCTTCCACGCGCCGGCGCGCAGGTGCGTGAGGATGCGTTGGTAGGTCCTCTCGTCCACCCCACAGATGAGCGTCTCGTCCACGGGCCGGTAGCAGGCGTCTCCTCCGGCGGTGTCGGAGGTGGGGGGGACGAGGCATTGCTGTCCGTTCACAGTCGCTCCTTGCATGCGGCTATCTGGTCCCTGGCTTCCTCTTCGGAGACACCGAGCAGGCGCACGCGCGACGCGACGTCGAGGCAGTCATCGGTGATGCTCCACATCGTCTGGAGCAGCGCGTCGAGCTTCTCGAGGCTGAAGTACTCGATCCGGTTGGACCGATCGAGGAGCGCGAGCTCGTCTTGTCTGTGCGAGAAGGCGACGCTGAGGAGAGGATCCATCTGCACGATGACGACGTCATGGAGGTGACGCGTCAGAGACCACAGGCGCACGACGCCGCCACCATCCTGGCTGATGAGGCGCGATCCGGCCGCATCGGTCTCGAGGAGCGTGACGGGCGCGCCCGGCTGGCGCTGCAGAGGCGAGAGCTCCTCGAGCGAGCCCGAGAGCGCGAAGATCTCGCCCGAGGAGCAACCCACCGCCAGGGCCTCTCCGTCAGGCAGCACGACGGGACGGAGGGTCGTCGGCACCCCAAAGGTGCAGGGGATCGGCGCGGCGATGGGCTCGGCGTCCGTGCCGAGCTCCTGTGACCGGATCTCCCGCGCGGTGGCTGTGAACAGCGTCCCACCCTCGCGGGAGAGCGTGGACGCGACCACATCACCCTGCTCGGGAAGCCCGACGAGCGATGCGTCGTCGCCCAGCTGCCAGACGGAGAGCCGCCCTCCCTCCGCGACCCCTGCGGCGAATTCTCCATCCGAAGAGAGCTGCAGCTCCTGGATGGGGCTCTCCGTGGGCAGCGTCCGCACGACGGGGTTGGCGCCATAGCGCCAGAGGATCCAGTCCTCGCTGCACGTACGCAAGGCCAGGAGCTCGGCGCCCGTCGCGGCCACGGCGCGCAGCTCGGGACAGCCGACCAGCCCGAGCTGCACCCCCAGCTCCGCGGCAGACAGCACCTCTTCGCGCATGTCCTCCAACCGAAGCTCAACGATCGGGCCCTCCAGCGTCAACCCGGTCTGGACCACACGAAGGATCGCCTGCCGCTCGGGGACCAGCGTGCACCCCCCGACGTAGTCTCCGAAATTTGCTGTGACGCAGAGTTCGAGCAGCATCATCCGGCCGTCATAGTCCGACCTTGCATAGGCCGACTGGTCGTTCATTCCGGCGAAGAGCATGGACGTGCCAAGCAGAGGCAGCTCGTACCAACCCAGCCGGGTCGGCTCCGCCGCGCCCCAGGTGAGCAGCTCGGAGCTTCGGCCCGGAATCTCCCACCGTCGGAGCGTAGGGCTCCCCTCTCCGTCGCTCGACAGGAGACCACCGTCGCCATCCATGGCCGCGCCCGCTATCCGACCCGTGTGGCCCGCCAGCCTCACCCAGCGCGACTCTGCAGATGAGTCGAAGGCGCCCCAGGCGCCCAGCCTCAGCGCGCCGTCTACCAGGCCGGAGACGTAACTGCCCTCTCCTTCGATCTCGACACGGGCAAAGAACGATGGAGCGGCCTCTTCGCGAAGCAGCGACTGTTCGCCGGTCTCCAGATCTCGGACCTCGAGGACCCCAGTGCTGTGCCCGATGAGCAGCTCGAACGCGTCACCATTGTATTGGACAGTGGTCGGGACACCACCCTCGCGCCAGATCTCGGCTCCCTGGTCGAGCTGCGTCACATGCTCGCGGTCCGCTTTCAGGCGCCAGGGCAGCGCGCGAAGATCGAAGGTCTGAAGTGTATTCTCTCCAGTCTCCGTCAGGTCCAGGCGCAGCACCGTGCCGTGCCTTGCATTGGGATCGAGGTGTCCGACGTAGCGCACCAGATCGGCCGACAGATAGGCCCACTCGTCGCCCTCGTCGAACGCGACGAGGCGACGCCGATGTCCGCTCCGCCGTATCACGCGGACGAGCGACAGCTCTCCCCCATCGAGCTCGAGCAGGACGGGCGCGACGGGCGTGAGGGCTACGACCTGATCGGCGTCGCGCGGCCCGTACTTCCAGGTCGCGCCGACGACGGGGCCGAGGCCGCTCAGCGCGTCCGGGATCGTCCAGGTGGCGCTGATGCGGTCGGCAGGCGTCCACCACCAGACGTGCTCCTCGTCTGAGAGCACGACGCTTCGGTCATCGCGCGTGATCGCGTCGATCCTGTCCGGTACGCCCTCGAGGTGCTCGCAGGGGCCAGACGTGTCGATATCGCCAGTTGCACCGTCGATGGGCAGGAGGCAGATCTCGTGACCTCGCGCACCACGACGCAACACGGCGAGGTCTCCCCCGAAGTCGGTCACGCGGAGGTCCAGGACCTCGCCAAGCTCCTGTGGCTCGGGGGCGTGCTCGCCGGAGATCCGCCAGATCGCGACTCCACCTTCCGCATCGATCAGGAAGGCCTGGAGGCCCTCGCCGGCGGGACGCCGCCAGGGGATGATCTTCACGACGGGCGCGGGCAGGTCGCGGATCACCCGCCTCGACAAGGGGAGTCGGATGAGCTTCGCGGCGAGCTCGGACCAACCCGGGAGCTCCATGGGATCATCGGTCAGCACCTCCCGCAGCAGCGCCGCGGCGGCGGTCGGATCCTGGTCGAGCAAGGTCGTGGCGGTCTGAACGATATGGAGGTCCCGGGAGCGCAGGTCCAGGACGCGGGCGCGCTCCCTCGCCTCCTCCATGGCCATTCGTGCCTGCAGGGCCTGCTCCTCGGCGTCCCGCGCGAGCGCGACGGCCCGGCGTCGCTGCGCTTCTGCGCTCTGGGCCGCCAGCGTCGCAGCCGCCTCGCGACGGATCGCCGCGGCCTCCGCGATCTGCGCTTTCTCCGTTGCCTTGTCCGCATCGGCCCTCTTCTGCTCCGCCTTCTCGGCGGCCTCTGTGGCGATCGCCGCCTTCCGGACGGCATCTTCTGCCTCCACTCTGCTGTGCAGCAACTTGTGCTCGGCGATGTTGGCTGCCAGCTCCTTCGCGTCCGCCTCCCGCTTCTGCCGGACTGCGAAGACCAGCAGCCCGAGCACGCCCACCAGCACGATGGCCGACACGATCAGCGTCCTCCGCGCCCGCCGGCTCTCCCTCACGATCCGCGCCTGCTCCGCCGCGCGCGCCGCCTCCTCCTGCCGCGCCAGCTCCGCCGCTGCGGCCTCAGAAACACCAATGAATTCAACCAGATCAGCCGGCAGCTCGTCCGAGAACCGCTCCCTGACCTCCTGGGCCGCCACGAGCTGGGCGCCGCGCAGCACGAAGCCGGGCTCACGCGCGCGCTCGGTCGCCAGCCCCCGCAGCCAGTCGCGCGCGGCGCGGGCCTCGGCGCCCTCCTCCAGCCAGGCGCCCAGGGTGGGCCAGCGGCGGATCAGCGCCTCGTGGGCGATCTCCAGGAAGGCGGGGCGGCTCGGGTCGCCGTCGTCGCTCACCAGCAGCCGGGCGTCGACCAGGGCGGCGATGACGCGGTCCAGACCCTCGGGAGCGCCCAGGTCGCGGCGGAGCGTGTCCAGGGGGCGGCGGCGGCGGGTGGAGAGCGCGGCCTGGCCCTGAAAGGCGACCAGCTCGGTGAGCAGCCGGCGGGCGATCGCGCGATCCTCCGCCTGTAACATGGTGATAACGGCGTCGGCGTGTCGCCTCAGCGCGCCGTGTACGCCCTGGACCTCCTGCTCGTAGGCGCGCAGCGTGAGGGTGCGCCCCTCCCGGCGCTCCCAGAGCTGGTCCAGGCAGTGCTGCACGAGGGGCAGCGCGCCGGGCTCGTGGCCGACCTCCTCGAGGATCCGCTCCACCAGCCCCGGCGAGAAGTCCAGCCCCACGACCGCCGCCGGCCAGGCCACCGCCTGGCGCAGCTCCTCGGGCAGGAGGCGGGGGATGAAGACGCGGTGCGCGTCGTCGTAGGCGAACGTGTCGAGACGCCGACCGTCGGGGAGCGGGACCTCGCCCAGGCGGTCGAGGAAGTCGCCGCGGATGGCGGCGAGGCAGCGCACGCGCTCCTGCATCAGCGCCCAGAGCTTCTCGGCGAAGCGGGCGATCTCGTCTTTGGGGGCGCCATGGGTGAACAGCTCCTCGAGCTGATCGATCACCAGCAGCGAAGGTCCAGCGCCCAGGCCCGCCTCCACCTCCTCCAAGGTCCTGAGCGGCTCCGCGCCGGGTCGCATCGTGCGCACGGTGAGGCCGGGCCAGCGCGCCTCCAGCGCGGGGAGCACGCCGGCCGCGAGCAGGCTGGACTTGCCGACGCCCGACGCCCCGGCGAGGAAGAGCAGATCTGGCACCTCTGGGGTCTCGACCAGGGCCGCCAGCTCCTCGACGACCTCGCGGACCACGCGCTCGCGCCCGAAGAAGAAGGGGCGATGCTCCCGTCGAAAGGGTAACAGGCCGCGGTAGGGTCGAAAGACCACCGGGCGGGTGTCGTGGCCGTCCTCGGCGCGCGCCAGGAGCTGCAGCGCCGCCCAGTCCAGGGTCGGCTGGCCGGCGAGCGCCTGCTGGGCGCGCAGGTGGGCGTCCTCCAGGCTGCGCAGCTCGCGCAGAACGCCGTCGTAGAGCGCCCGCGTGACGGCGTTGGCGCCATCGATCGACACCGGAATACGAAATGCGACAACGGATGTTACACCGGCACGATGCGCGACCTGTGCTAGACTACCTAGCTGACTGGACACGCTCTGCCAGGCCCCCGAGCCGCAGGCGCAGAGCACCACCTGATGCAAGGAGCCAGCGGCGGGGGCGAGCAGCGCGCGCAGGCGTGCCGCGTCGAGCACCTCCCTCCAGAGTCCTCGGCTCCGGTGGGAATGTTCTGTTGCGTGCTGACAATGACAG
>CAZKWG010000648.1:0-4842 GCA_964556105.1 uncultured Enterobacterales bacterium
ATCCGTCGCCAGACCCTTCGTGCGGGCGCTCAGGTCCGGCAGATCGGTGCGAGCGCCCGCCCAGACCAGGAAGCCGCGCACCGCGGTCGCGTCGTTCTTCAGCAGGGCGCTGCGGGCGCTGGTGAGCTGCGGCGACCACTCGGCTCGCGCGCAGGCCGGCGCGGTCTCGGCGGCGCGTCGCGGCCCCGCGACGCTGGGAGCGCAGCCGAGCAGGAGGGAGAGGGCAGGCAGGAGGAGGCGCGGGGTGAGGCTCATGGGGAGATCTTTAATGGGCTGTCGAATATCCGGCGCGTCCGCGCGTCGATGAGGGTGAGACAACGGAGGTCATCATGCGGTTCCTTCTCGCGGCGCTCCTCGGTATCCTCGCCTCGTCCACGGCCTTCGCCGGCCATCATGTCCGTCCTGGCGAGGTCGTCGTCGTCCACCGCTCGCCCGCGCCCGCGCCCGTCCTCGTCGCGCGCCCGCCCGCTGTCCGCCCCGGCTTTGTGTGGGTGGACGCCTACTGGGTCGGCCGCACCTACTACCCGGGTCACTGGGAGCGCGTCCGTCCCGCCGTCGCCGTGAACGTGGCCTGGGGCCCGGTGCACGTCGCGGTCACGCGCTGAGCCCTCCGCCGCGCCTGCTCGCCCGGGATCACTCGGGCAGCAGGAGCAGCGTCAGCGCGGTCGCCCCGTCGATGGCGGGGTCGTCGATCAAGGTCGCCTCCTCCTCGCCGGTGGCGGCGTCGAAGACGATGACCTTGTCGCCCCGATCGTTGGTGACCAGCACCTCGTCCCCGTCCAGCCACATCCCCGTCGGTCGCTGCTGCGCGATGACGGGCGTGAGCACGCCCTCGTCGAGGTTCACCTTGACGACGTCGCCGCTCAAGTTGCTGGTGATCCACAGCCAGCCGTCCTCGTCCCAGGCCAGGGCGCGCGGTCCGTTCACGAACTCCGAGCCTGAGACCACCGTGTCGAGCGGCGCCCCGGTCTCGCCGTCGTAACGGTAGACGGCGTCCGTGTACCAGCTCGGCACGTAGAACGCGCCGTCCGGCCCGAAGGCCATGCCGATGTCGGGTCCGTCCAGGCCGCCCGCGCCCGCGGTGACGAACTCGTCTACATAGGTCCCGCTGGCCTCGTAGCGCAGCACGCGGTCGCCGTTGAAGTCGGCCACGTAGAGTCGACCGTCCGGCCCGTAGAGCGCCGCCGTCGGGCCGTCCAGCCCGCCCTCGGTCTCCGGCCCGACGATCACCTCGATCAGCGCGAAGGTGACCGGATCGAAGCGCTGGATCTGGTCGAGCTCCTCGGCGCAGGCCACCAGGGTCCCATCCGGCGCCACCGTCACGGTCTGGGCGCCGAGCACGCCTTCGAGCGAGCCGATGTGGACGCCCTCGCGGGTGAACAGCTCGATGGTTCCGCCCATGTAGCCGGAGACCGCCAGCACCTCGCGGGTGGCGCCGCTCGCGGTCTCGCCGGTCTGGCCGGTCTCGCTGGTCTGGCCGGTCTCGCTGGTCTGGCCGGTCTCGAGCTTGGAGCCGGCGCAGGCCAGCAGGAACAGGAACATCTCCACCTCCCGTCCCTGAGGTGGTGGGGGTGGAGCAGATGTTCACTCTCCCCGGGCGAACCAGAACCCGAAGAGCGGCGAGGCGTCGAAGCTCTCGTCCGGGATGTGGCCCTGGCCCGGGAACACCTCGTAGGTGGAGTCTACGCCGATCTCTACGAGCGCCTCGTGGGTGGCCAGGACGGCCTCCTGCCAGCTCTCGGAGTCCTCCTCGCCCACGCCGTTGAAGACGGACTCGCCGCTCAGCGCCGCGGCCAGCAGGCTGCCGTCGCTCTCAGTGAAGTAGCCGGGGGCGCCGAGCAGGCTGGCGAAGCGGTCGGCGTGCTCCAGCATGATGGCGAAGGCGGCGCGCCCACCGTTCGAGGTGCCGGCCAGGTGCACGCGGCCGGGGTCGCCGCCGTAGCAGTCCAGCACCTCGTCTACGATGGCGACGATGCGCTCGCCCTCGTCGGACATCGAGCCGTCCGAGGTGTAGGGCATGACCGCCCAGATCTGCTCCACCCCCTCGCCGCGGGCCAGGAAGGCGTTGAACGCGTAGCCGGCGGAGGGGCCGTCGCCGGGGCCGCCGGCCAGGAAGACGACGACGTGCCCGCTCTCGCCGTCGGGCTCGGCCGTCGGGTGCTGGAGGTAGTAGGGCGACGCGGGCGTGGTCGTCACCTCCTGCAGGCCGCTCGTGGCCGTCGGACAGTCGAAGGCCGGCCCGCTGTCGGCGGTCTCGTCCGTGGAGCCGGTCTCGCCGGTCTCGTCCGTGGAGCCGGTCTCGCCGGTCTCGTCCGTGGAGCCGGTCTCCGTGGGGCTCTTGTCCGCGCAGGCGAGCAGGGCGAGCAGGGCGAACGTCATCGGGCACCTCCCGCTCAGGGTAGCCGCTCGCCGCTCGGCTGTCCCTCCCCCTCGGGCGGGGTGCGCAGGGCGGCGCTGAGACCGGTGTCGGGCCAGCCCTCGGGCGCGGGCACGCCGAGGCGGTCGAGCAGGGCGCGCGCGATCCCCGCCAGCTCGGGCTGGCCGTCCAGGCGTCCGGGGACGATGCCCTGGCCCACGGCGATGAAGAGCGCCTCCGGGTCGTGCAGCATGGAGGCCTGGATGCCGTGGTCGGACATCACCACCAGCACGTCGTCCTGGTCGATGGCGTTGGCGACCTCGCCCAGGCGCTGGTCTACATAGCGGTAGACCTGATACAGATAGGGTGTGGCGTCGTCGCGGCCGGCGCGCGCCGTGTCTGCATAATGGGCGTGGGTGAGGAGATCCAAGGGCTCCACCCGCAGCAGGAGCAGGTCGATCTCGCGGCGCCCGATGAGATCGACGGCGATGTCCATCTCCGCGGCGATGTCCTCGACGGTGGTGGGGATAGGGTTCAAGCCAGGGAGGAGGGTCGCCTCCTCGGGGCGGAGCGCGCGGCGCCAGGTGAGGCCCTCCAGCATGCGCCGCTGGCTGTTGGGTCCGACCAGCTCGGCGTTGCGTCCGGCCTCGACCTTGGCGCCATGCGAGAAGAGCATGTTGGCGCCGATCTTGTCGGTGGCGCCCACCACGTCCAGGATGTAGGGGTTGTCCGGCAACACCCAGGTGAGCGCGTCGATGGGGTTCTTGCCGATGCTGGACAACCCGCCCAGCTCGGCGCCCATATGGTGGGCGTAGCTCATCAGCGTGAACGTGCTCGCCACGCGCGGGCGGGTGAGCTTCTCCATGGCGGTGCCGGTCATGGCGGGGACGCTGGTGAGCACGCCGGCGCGCCCGGCGGCCTCCAGGGCGCCCAACACGGGCAGCTCGCCGCGGGCCTGCAGATAGCGGCTCAGACGCCAGTCGGCGCAGTCCAGGATGATGACGTAGAGACGGGAGCGGCCGTCGCCGGGCTGGGGTGTCCAGGTGAACGAGGCCGGAGCAGGGCCGGGGACGCCGCGGTCGGGGACCACGATGGTCGTGGGCGCCTGGGCAGAGGGCCACACCGCGCCGGAGGCCAGCGGGCGGCGCGCGGCGTCGGTCCAGACCCAGCGCACCGGCGTCTCGCCCGTGTCGCGGAGCACGGTCTCCGTGGGGCCCTCCAGCGCGATCTCCTCGTAGCGGGAGTCCGCGGGCGCGGTGTCGGCGGGCGAGACCAGCAGGAGGTCGCCGCGCTGAAACCCAGCGAGATCGAAGCGGATCCGGCCCACGCCCGCGCCGGGCTCCGCGTCGCCGAGGCGCGCGAGCTCGTCGGTGGACAGGGAGACGGAGAGGCCCTTCGCCTGCGCCTCGGCCAGCGTCGCGGCGGCGAGATCGGCGAGGCCGCCCACCGCGTACAGGCCGACCAGGCGACGGTAGGCCTGCTCGAGCAGATCGCGGTCGCGGGTCGGGTCGGCGGCGGCGATGGCGGATGTGTACAGATCGACCCAGTCGCGCGTTGGATCCTTCAGGCCGCGCGTCTCCAGAATATAGGCATACTGGAGCATGAGGTGGCCCCGCGGTCCACCCGCGGCCTGCCAACGTTGGAAGCTCTCGACGAGCTCCGCCTGGCGCCCGGCGTCGGCGAGGACGCGGTGCCGGACCAGGTACCAGCCCTCGGGGTCCTGGGCGGGCGGCGGCTCGAGCGCGTTGAGCGCCTCGTCCACCAGCCCGGCGCGGGCGAGGCGGTCGGCGAAGAGCATGCGCTCGTGGACGGTCTGCTCGGGGGGGAGCGCGGCGAAGCGCGGGGCGAGGGCGGCGGCGGCCTGCTCGGGCGGCTCGCCGGTGAGTCGGGCCTGAACCTCGCCGTTCAAGGTCAGGGTGGAGGGCGGGAGCTGCTCGGCCAGCCGGCGCGCCCAGCGCAGGGCGGCCTCGGGCTCGCCGGCGTCCAGGCTCACGTAGAGGGCGGCGGCGCCGGCCTGGAGGGTCAGGTCGCCGTCGGCCTCGACCGCCTCGACCATGGGCAGGCACTCGCGCCCGCGACCCAGGGCGAGCAGCGCGGCGCAGCGGCAGCCCATCAGGTCGACCGCGGCGGCGCCTCGGGCCTGCGCGACGAGGGGCTCGGCGGCGTCGGCGGCGGCCTGGTGATCGCCGCCCTCCTCCAGGATGCAGACCTGCTCGACGTCGGCTTGCAGCGACAGCTCGCGCGCCGAGCGCAGGACGGCGACGCCCAGGCCCCCGAGCATGATCACCAGCAGGCCCAGGCGGAGGGCCTCTCTGCGACGGGCGGGGGTCATGGCTTCAGCTCGACGCGGAGGTGGAGGGCGTCGGCGTCGCGGCGGGCGCGCAGCTCGAGCGCGCTCCAGGGGTAGCGGAGCTGGGGCGGCGGCTCGTCGGGGGCGAAGGCGAGGCTGATCTGGCGGTCGGCCTCGGGGAAGCGGGCCATGGCGA
>CAZKWG010000649.1:0-4823 GCA_964556105.1 uncultured Enterobacterales bacterium
GGGCCCGGGGGAGGGGAGGGGACGCTCGGCGGGGACGAGCACGCGGGTGGGGTCGCCGTAGGCGGTCTGGACGATGGCGTTCATGGGGATGGTGTAGCCGTGCGTCGGCGCTCGAACGAGGTGTGATTTTGTGCCCGGAGTGTGCAATCATGCACGCCATGAGCTGGGAAGACCTGCACCTCGTCCTCACCGTGTCCCGCGCGCGCACCTTCGAGGCGGCTGGCGAGCGCCTCGGTGTGGCGCGCACCACCGTCGCCCGCCGCCTCGCCGCCGCCGAAGAGCGGCTCGGGGTGCGCCTCTTCGACCGGACCCCCGACGGCCTCTCCCCTACGCCCGCCGGCGCGGAGCTCCTGGAGACGGCCCAGCGCCTCGAGGAGGAGGTCCTCCTGGTGGAGGGCCGGCTGCGCGGAAAGGACGCCGAGCTGCGCGGGCGGCTGCGGGTGTCGACCCTGGCCCTGGTGTGGGAGACCTTCCCCGAGGTCTTCGTCTCCTTCGTGGAGCGGCACCCGCAGGTGGAGCTGACCCTGCACGTGGACGACGAGCGGGTGTCCTTGCGCCGCCGCGAGGCGGACGTCGCCGTCCGTCTGTCCAACGACCCGGGCGACGGGCTGGTGGGCCGGCGGCTGGGCGCGATGCAATTCGAGGTCTACGCTGCCCGATCCCTGGTCGAGCGCGTGGGCCAGGACGCGCCGCTCGCCGCCTTCCCTTGGATCAGCGACGACGAGCGCAACCCGAGCCCCTGGCTCGACCGCTGGCTTCAGAACGCCGCCCCCGGCGCGCGGATCGCGCTCCGCACCGACACCTACCGGGTCATGCGCGACGCCGTCGGGGCGGGCCTCGGGGTCCACTTCCTGGCCTGCGTGGACGGAGATCGCGATCCGGGCCTGGTCTCGCTGGGGCACCGGCTCACCGAGGAGGCGCGCGGGCTCTGGGTGCTGACCCTGCCCGAGCTGGCCACCACCCGCCGCGTGCGCGCGTTCATGGACCACTGCTTTGGCGCCTTCGCGGACGGCGCCCCCTCAGGCCTGCAGGCGCGCTGATCGGCGGCGCCAGAGCAGGGTCAGCGCGCCGATCCAGAGCCACGCTGCGGGCTGGTCGGGCGGACTGGAGCAGCCGCAGCCGGTGGCCTTCTCGAGCCCGCCGTCCTCGCCGGCCCCGCTGTCCTCGTCGGCCCCGCTGTCCAGGGGCTCGCCGGTCTCGGGGAGCGCGTCGGTGCAGATCGCGTCCTCGTCCTCGGGCTCCGTCAGCGTCAGCTCCTGATAGACCAGATAGCGGTCGTCCGGCTCGCCGAGGCTGTCGCCGATCGCGCGCCCGTAGAGCGAGCCCAGCGGCGCGAGCGGGCCCACCGCGTCCAGGTTGGGGCGCTTCTGGTAGTACATCGTCACGCCCGTCTCGAAGGCGCCGAGCACGACGGCATAGGTCTGATCCGCCTCCAGCGGCAGGTCCAGCGACGGGCTGTGTTGCCACTCGCCGGCCTCCGCCTCGCCGCGGGCCGAGGCCACCAGGGACCAGCTCCCGTCCACCTCCAGCCGGGAGACCGACCAGACCAGGCGGGCCCCCGCTGGACCCTCCCAACGTTGGGAGAGGCCGCGCAGCGTGGTGTCGGCCACGATCCGGAAGCCGTTGCCAACGCTCTGCTCGCTCCAGTCGGCGTCCTCGCTGTCCGAGCCCAGCGTCACGGTGAGGCCCTCGATCTCGTCGATGGCGCCGTTACAGTTGTCGTCCACGCCGTTGCACAGCTCCTCGGCTCGCGGCGAGACCAGGCCGTCCTGGTCATCGCAGTCTCCGTCACAGGCCGTGCTGCCGTCGCCGTCCTCGTCCGCGCAGGCCGGCTCGAACAGCGCGCCGAGCCCTGTGAGGTCGTCCTCGCCCAGCTCACGGCTGCCCGTGTAGTGGGCGTACATGATGGCCTCTGCGTCCTCGGAGTGGGCCAGACCAATGCAGTGCCCCAGCTCGTGCAGGGCGACGGACTGCACGTCCCAGCTCCCTTCTGGCGTCTCGCCCGCCAGAGCGCTCCAGACGATGTCGCCGTCGTCGTCTGCGTCCAGGAAGAGGATGTCGCAGTCGAAGGCCATGCCGTCTGCGTAGGACCAGATGGCCGTATAGGCCAGCGCGCTCCCCATGTCGTCTGCCTCCCCGTGAAAGAGATTGAACTGTCCGTCTGCGTCCTGTGTCGGCGCTCGGAGCGCCAGCTCCTGCCGCAAGGAGAGGGCGTAGCCCGCCTCGTTCCAGGTCTGCATCGCCGCGTCCACGGCCTGCTGCAGCGCGTCCTGGCCGACCTCCTCGGGCGGAAAGGTGTCGGCGGAGAGCAGGATGGGGTCCTCCAGGGCCTGACGCTGCCACGCCCAGGAGCTGCCGTTCGGCGCCCACGCGTGCGCCGCGCCTGACCATCCGACCCAACTGAAGAGCGCGATCCAAGGTTCAGCACCCATGGCTCAGCTCCAGCGCGGCGAGCGCCTCGGCCGCGTCTCCTCGGAAGGGGCGCGCGCCCTCCTCGCCGCCGACCAGCCGCCAGCCGTCTCCATCCCGGCGCGGGGCGAGGTGAAGCAGATAAGGGCTGTCCAAGGCCAGGGACGGCGTGTGCGCGACGCGCAGGCTCAGGTCGCCGACCGTGCCTCCGGGGAGAACGAGCGCGAGGCTGTCGTGCTGCAGGGCGCCCGAGACCACGGTGATGACGGCGACGTCGTAACGGGTCTCGATCCAGCCTGTGTTGTCCGCACGAAAGTTGGACGTGAAGCTGGTCACCTCGCCGATCACGAGGACGGCGTCCTTTGCGGTCGCGCCTCCACAGGGAGCCGGCCGCTCGAGCGCGTAGGCCGAGTCGCTCCACAGCAACGCTGTGGAGAACACGAGGCGAGTCTTCATGGGAGCCTCCAGTCCAAGAGTGCTGCGGAGGGCGTCCGCGTTAACCACCGCATCACGACGAGCGCGCGAGCGGAGCGGCCGGAGCCCGGTTACAGCCCCTTCACATCGGAGCCTCGATGCGTCCTCTCTCGCCAGCCCGCGCCCAGCGCGCCCGTGTCCTGACCGCCCACGCCCTGATCGGGGGCGCGCTGCTCCTGGGTGTGCCTGTCGGCTGCGCTGAGCAGGCGCCCTCGTCGGCTCAGCCTGCGCCTGCGCCTGCGCCTGCGCCGGTCCAGAGCGCGCCCGCCGCGACCCCGGCGACGCCGCCCGCCGCGGTTCAGGAGGCCGCGCGCGCTGCCGTGGCGGCAAAGGCCGGCGTGAGCGCGGCGTCTCTACAGATCGCCGCGGCCGAGGCGCGCGAGTGGTCTGACGCCTGTCTCGGCCTGGGCGGTCCCGCCGAGCTGTGCGCCCAGATGATCACGCCGGGCTGGAGCGTCGTGCTCAGCGCCGGAGACCAGCGCTGGAGCGTCCGCACCGACGCGGGCGGCGCCACCGCGCGCGTCGAGAACTGACCCCAAACGGAACCCACGGAGGTGTCTTTGCCCCCTGTCCTACGCTCCTTCTCCGATGTGCTCGCCATCTTTCAGGCCAGCAATCCGAAGAAGAAGCTCAAGTCTCACGCGGGACTGCACTACGCGGCCGAGATCGCCTGGAGCTTCAAGAGCCTGAAGAGCTGGCCGACCGACCCGCCGGTCAGCGCGCTGGTCAAGGTCCGCGATCCCCGCGATCACGACGAAGACGTGCTGAAGGGCGCTCGCGCGCTGGTCAGCTACGCCAACTTCGGCAACGCGATCGGCACCTGGAACTCGGGCGGCACGGGCAGCTATGTCTGCGGGGAGGACTGGATCCTGGCCCAGGTCGAGCTGACGCAGGAGCAGGCGGACGACGACTACGAGGGCGGCGCGGGCGACTATGTCAGCCTGATCCTCGCCGTCTGGCGCCTGAGCGACGGCTGGGCCGCCGCCATCCTGCGGGACGACGAGCGGGCCCTGGCGGCCAGCCTCCTCGGCCTGGAGGCCTGGCCGCAGGAGGGCTGGGAGACCGAAAAGGTCTGGTTCGGCGAGTAGCCTCGCCTCGCCGGCCTCAGATGTTGATGCTCTGCGGGATCAGGCTCGGGAGCAGGAAGGTGTAGGCCACCTTTCGGCTCTGGTTCCGGATGTTGATGGCGTCCTCGATCCCGGAGAGCGCGGCGCGGAAGCGGTCGAGCGGGCCGCCGGAGGCCGTCACGCGCGGGTCCTCGAACCAGGGCCGGTCGAGCACGTCGTTCGTCCGGTACTCCCCGAGCTTCGTGTACCAGGTGCCGCCCAGGAGCTGCAGGAGCTGCATCTGCTGCTGCGCCACGGACATCGGCGGGAAGAGGGCCGCCCAGGCCGCCTCTGTGGGCGTCACCACGTCAGGGCCGGGCCCCCAGCCGCCGCCGGTGGCCGCCGGCGGGAAGCTCATCAAGGGCGCCTGCGGGTAGTTCACCGCGGCGTGCTGCGCGCTGGCCGTGAAGATCATCATCGTCACGACATCGGCCAGCGTCTGGCGGTCGCTCACGGCCGGCACGCCCTGCACCAGCCCCTGCCCGCTCAGCTCCGCCAGCCAGGCCGCCAGCTCGGTGTCGCCCGTCACCGCCGCGTCGTTGGCGTAGTAGATGTTCAGGTAGGCGCTCACCCAGTCGTGGATGGCGCCCCAGACCAGCCGCGCGTCGTCGCGGTAGGGGTAGTCCGGCAGGACGCTCGCGTCCGCCACGCCGCGCGCCTCGAGGTCGTTCTCCAGCATCGCGGCGGTGAAATTGTAGCGCAGCCGGTCCCTGGCGCTGGCCTTCTCGATGCTCGTGATCGAGCCGCCGAAGATGGTGTCGATGGGGCCGCCGGGCGCGATCAGGCCGGTCGCCGCGCTGTTGTTGATGAACAGCGTGCCCTCGAAGTGCGGGA
>CAZKWG010000650.1:0-4822 GCA_964556105.1 uncultured Enterobacterales bacterium
CGTCGCCACCGCGCGCAGCGCCCGCGCCGCGACCCGCGGGTCCGCGACCGCCTCGCGGCCCACCGCGCTCACCGTCGCGACGGGCCCGAGATCCTGCGCGCCCGTGGGCAGGGCGAAGCCGCCGTGCAGGTTGCGCTGGTCGAGCAGCACGCGCAGCCCGCTCGGGTGTGGAAGGATCCCGCGCACGGCCAGCGGCAGATCCTGGAGGGCGTCCGCGCTGTCCAGGCGGATCTCCCGCAGCTCGGTGTCCGCCGTGACGCCCACCACCGCGTCCGGGGCCGGCCCAGGCGGCAGGCGCGTGCCCGAGCCCGAGGGCCGCGCGGTGGCGGCGGCGCTCAGCGTGATCCCGACCTTGCGCGCATGCTCGAGGGCGTCCGCCAGCAGCACCTTCGAGCCCGCGCGCGCCAGCGCGAGCCCGGCGTCCAGGCTGAGCTCTTCCAGCCGCCGCGCCTCCGGGACCACCCGCGGATCCGCCGAGAAGACGCCATCCACGTCCGAGCAGATCTCGCACCACGCCGCGCCGAGCGCCGCCGTGAGCACCACCGCCGTCGTGTCCGAGCCGCCGCGCCCCAGGGTCGTGACCTCACCGTGGCGGCTCACACCCTGAAAGCCCGCGACGATCGCCACCTTGCCCTCGTCGAGCGCTCGCTGGATGCGGTGCGGGCGCACCTCGACGACGGTGGCCGCCACGTGCTGCTCGTCGGTGAGGATCCCCGACTGGCTGCCGGTGAAGCTCGCGGCGGGCACGCCCAGATCCTCGATGGCCATCGCCAGCAGGGTCATGCTCACCCGCTCGCCGACGCTCACGAGCAGGTCCAGCTCACGGCGCCCGGGGCGCGCGCTCACCTGACGGGCCAGCGCGAGCAGCTCGTTGGTCGTGTTCCCCATGGCCGATACGACGACGACCACCCGATCGCCCTGTCGCACGCTCTCCACGACGCGGGCGGCGACCGCTCGGACGCGCGGTACGTCGGCGACCGAGCTCCCTCCATACTTCTGGACGACGACGCGGCTGGCGGGGCTGGACACGGTGAACGCTCACGGTATCGTGATGTCGATGAAGTGCTGGAGACGATGAAAGTCCGGTTTTTCCCCCGGCACGGGCGCGTGGGCCAGATAGCGGCGGGCCTCGCCCTGGCCGTGGATGGCGTAGGCGTTGGCCCGGTAGGGCGGCTCCGGGAGCCAGGCGCGCGGGACGCGGGCGATGGCGCGCCAGCGGGCGCCCTCGATGTGGGTCTGGACCTGAAGGGGCAGCTCGCGCGCGACGACGTTGCGCACCCCCTGCAGCTTCAGGACGAGGTGGTGCCCGTGCGGGCCGAGCTCGATCTCCGTGTACGCCTCGCCGGCCCCGAGGATGAAGAGCTCGACGACCTCGTGCTCCCAGAGCGCCCAGCGGGGGCCCGGCGGGCCCGAGGGCGCGGGATCTCCGTGAAAGGGAGCGTCCACGGTCACGATCAGGTCGCCGTCCTCCGAGAGCGTCACCCGGGCGTGCTCGCCGGGCTCCGCGGGGGCGCCGTTCCACTGGGAGTGGATAGGGAGCGCTACACTCAAGGCAGGGCCTCTACCGCGTCCAGGTAGATGCGGTTCAGGTCCCGCTCCTCGCTGCGGTAGCCCGTGACGTCCAGCAGGAGGAAGGAGCGCACGCGCCGGGGCTCCGGGCGCCGGCCGGAGCGGGGATCGCCGACCAGGGTGAAGTCGTCCATGGTCAGCTGGATGCCGGTCCAGGTGTCGGTCGGGACGTAGAGGAACTTGCCGGTCCACTGCTGGCCTTCGTCGTCCTCCAACATGCAGCGCACCCAGGCGGGGAAACGATCGGCCTTCAGCGCGAAGCGCAGCGTGCTGGGCCCCTGATCCCGGAAGGGGATGATCAGGGCGTCCTCGCGCCCACGCTCGACCATGGTGCTCCAGACCACCACGCGGTTTCCGTCCGGCAGATCGAGCAGCTCGAGGTCGCTGCCCTCCTCGCGCTGCCAGCTTCGAACCCAGGGCGCGGGGCTGTCGGTGTCGTCGAAGTCCTGGCGAAAGGGCAGGCGAGCGATCTCCCGCCGCCGCGCGTCGATGAAGCTGGAGAGGGCGCGGTCGCGATCGCCGAGCGACTCGCGTCCACCCAGGGTGGCGAGCTCGCGCGCGGCGCCGTCCACGTCTCCGGCCCGCAGCAGCGAGAGGGCGATCCAGTACTCGATCTCGGCGCGGAGCGGACTCGCGTCGTCCCTCACCAGCGCCACGGCGCGCTCGTAGTCCGCCTTCGCCATCGCCGGGCTGGCGCTCAGGGCGGCGGAGAGGCGGCTGTCATAAAGAGCCTCCCAGGCCATGTATTCCCAGTCTTCGACGGGGCCCTGGGCGCGCGCGGACCCGGGCGCGACGTGCAGTCCCAGCGTCAGGCCCAGCACCAGCCCCAGCATCAGCCCTCTTTCCCGATCCACTGGTAGCCGACGCCGTGCAGGGTCTGGATGAAGCGCGGGCTGTTGGCGTCATCGCCCAGCTTCTTGCGGACGGTGAGCACGTGCGTGTCCACGGTGCGCGTGTTGATGTTGGCGCTGTAGCCCCAGACCCGCGCCAGCAGGGTCTCCCGGTCCAGGATGCGGCCGCGGTTGTCGATCATGAAGCGCAGCAGCTCGCGCTCGCGGTGGGCGAGGCGCTCGATCACGCCATCCGGGCGGCGGATCTCGTAGTTGTCGAGATCGACCTCGATGTCCGTGAACTTGAACACGGCGCGGGCCGGGGCGCGCCGCAGCATCGCCTCGATGCGCGCCTTCAGCTCGAGCAGCGAGAACGGCTTGGTGATGTAGTCGTCCCCGCCCAGCTCGAAGCCCATCAGCTTGTCGGCCTGGCCGGAGCGCGCGGTCAGGAAGACGATGGGGCGGTCGAAGCCCGTCTGGCGGAGCGAGCGGCAGATCTCGAAGCCATCCATGGCGTCGGTCCCTGCCGGACCCTCGTGCAGCATGATGTCCAGCACGGCCACGTCGGGCGGGAAGCGCCCGGCGATGTCCAGGGCCTCCGTGCCGGTTCGGGCGCCGTAGACGTCGTAGCCTTCGCGCCGAAAGTACTTGAGCAGATCGCGAAGGAGCTCCTCCTCGTCTTCGACGAACAGGATGCGCGGCATGGTTCAGGCTCCGGGGTTCATCGGGGAGGCTCGACCGTGCGGCCGGTCGGGGCAGAGGTGCGTAGAGGGAAGCGTAGCGTAAACGTGCTGCCTTTTCCCAGTCGAGATTGTACGAGGACCTTACCTCCGTGCGCTTTCATGATCTCCTGCGTCATCGTGAGCCCGAGGCCTGCGCCCTTCTTGGTGCCCACGCGTGGGTCGGAGCCGCGCACGTAAGGGTCGAAGATTCGGTCGAGATCCTGACCATGAATGCCGATCCCCCGGTCCGAGATGCTCACCTCCAGCGCGCCCTCGACGTGCCTGGCGCGCACGCCGATCCAGTTGCTCTCCTTCGAGTATTTTGCGGCGTTGGAGACGAGGTTGATGACACAACGTACCACGGCGTCCACGTCGTGGGCGAAGGGGGGCAGATCGCCCGGGAGGTCCACGTCCAGCTCCATGCGCCGCACCTCCTCGGAGCTGCGGATGCTGTCCAGGGCACGGCGCACCGTGTCCTCCAGGCTGCCCATGCGGATGCGCGGCGCGAGGTTGTGGCGCCCGCCCGGCAGCAGCGCGTAGTCCAGCACGTCGTCCACCAGCCGCCCGAGCCGCTCGCTCTCGCGGACGATGGCGCGGTAGTAGTCCATCTGCTCCTCGGGCGTGTCGGCCAGCCCGAGCATCAACGCCTCGCCCTTGAGCCGGATCTGCGTCAGCGGGCTGCGCAGCTCGTGGCTCACGTTGGCGGCGAAGCGGGTCTTCATCTGCGCCAGATCCATCTCACGGTTGACGAGTCGGACGGTGAATATAACCCCCAGTAGAAGTGTGAGCAGCGCGAAGATGACGGCGGCGTTGCGCAGCCAGATCTGATTGGCCCGGACCTTGGACTCGGACTCGAAGAGGGGGCCCTTCTTGATGAGCAGCGCGCCGCCCGGGACCCAGGGCAGATCGCGGGTGGCGAGCACGACCCCGGGTGGATCCTCATCGGCGTCGTTGGGCGCCTGGAACCAGGCGGCCATCGGGCCGTCGCGGGAGAGGAAGCTGCGCGAGCGGTCGTTGAGGTCCTGGCGCAGGGTGTCCCAGTCGAGGGCGAACAGGTAGAGCGTGCCGCGCGAGGCGTGCAGGGCCCAGAGGTTGCGATCGCCGAGCGACCAGCGGACGTCGTCGGCGGGCAGACGGCCGGCGTCGAGGGCGGCGAGGACCTTGCGCCCTTCGGGCAGGAGACGCTCGGCCCAGTACAGCAGGCGGGCGCGCTCGCTGACGCGCGAGCTGGCGTCGGCGGCCCAGGCGGGCGTAGGGCTGTCCGGGATGAGCTTCAGCGCGCGGCGCGCCAGGGCCGGCTCGCCACCGCGGCCCACCACCCAGGTCTCGGCGAGCAGATCCTCCACCAGCTTGCGGACCTCCTCGCGGCCCCGCTCAGGAGAGGCCACCATCTGGATGCGCGCGGTCCCGTAGCGGGCCAGGTCGCTGACCCGAAAGCCCCAGGGGTCGCGGATGTCTCTGGCCAGGGTCGCCAGGCTCTCCAGTCCGGAGAGGGCCTCCTGGGTGCGGCCGGCCTCGGTGAGCAGGCGGGCGCGCTCCAGGGCGGCGAGCGCGCGGGCGGTGCGCGAGGGGGCGGTGCGGATCACCTGGTCGGCGGCGCTGATCTGCGCGTCGAGCGAGGCCCCGGCCTCGGCCATCCCGGTGAGGCGCGCGTAGGGACCGGAGAAGAGCACGCTCGCGGCGCTGGGGTCCTCGCCCTCG
>CAZKWG010000651.1:0-3794 GCA_964556105.1 uncultured Enterobacterales bacterium
CTGGATGCAGTCATAGCTCGCCACCTTGCGCGTGGCGCAGGTGGCGCGCCGGACCTGCAACGTCCCCTTAGGGTGGTCAGTCCACTCAAAAACACCACGCTTGAGGCGGCAGCCCCCCGGCCCGAATCCTTGGCCATACATCTGGCACAGTTCCTCGCCGTCCAGCCCGATGCTCGTCACTGGATCAAGATCCACGCGGCTCAAGGCAGCGTTCACGCTGCCCATAGAGATCCCTGTCCCTGAGAAGCTGCCATAGGTGGTATGCCCAAGAGCCGCAGGCGGGCTGTTCCCCGGGTCGTTGAATGAATACATCATCCCTCCAGAACTAAGCTCCGTAGTAAGAAAAGGCCACGGAACCTCCTTTTCCTCTGCACGCACCGAAACGGGTCGTGAGGGCTGGGACGGCACAACTACCTCCGGTTCGGCCTGACAGGCCATGAGCCAGGGGAGTACAAGCAGCATGTCGGATCTCCTGGAGTTCAGCACCGGGATAATACACCCCCTGAGCGTCTATGTGCGCGGCGGAGCAGTTCCCCAAGCCCCCGGAAGATCCGGTAGCGGGGATCGGGCGGGAGCTTCCCGAACGCCGACACCAGCGCGAGCACGCGCTCCATCAGCTTCCCGCCGGTCTCGCGGATCGTGGCCAGGAACGCATACAGGATCACGGCCAGCAGGGCGATCCGCCGCACGCCGCGCAGGGTGAGCGCGCGCACGTCCTCCAGGTCCACGCCCCAGCCCCTGGAGTCCTTCATGGCGCGGGTCGCCTCCTCGCACTTCCAGCGCCGCCCGTAGGCGCGCGCCGCCTCCAGGATCGCCGCCTTTCCCTCCAGGTGCTCCGACGCCAGCAGGGCGAGGGGCGACTTCCCGAAGCCCCAGACCACGATCAGGGTGCGGGCCTTCCCCTTCGGGCTCGGGCGGTTCTTCTGATCGCTGAGGTAGACCTTCCTCGCGCCGACTTCGAGCGTGATCGTCTTCTTCCCCGAGCCCTTCGCCCGCTTCCGGCCCGCCTTGATCTCCATCTTGAAGCGCGGGACCGTCTCCAGCGCCGCATCCTCCACGCTCAAGCATCGGCCGTCTGCGGTGAAGACGTCGCGCTGGTTCTTGATCGCGTACTGAAGGCGGCAGATCCAGCGGAGGTTCAGGGCGTCGAGCCCGTCGAAGTAGCGGGTGTTGTCGAAGCCGCGATCCGCGGTCCACCACGCGCGCGGCCCGATGGATGGGGCGGCGATTCGGATCTGCTCCAGGAAAACGGAGGTCTGAGAAGACTTCGCGATCTCCTCGTAGCTGAAGGGATGCAGGAGGACGGGGATCTGAAACTCGCCGAGGTCCGCTTCGAGCTGCACGACCGGGTAGCCGATCCCGGTCTCGCCGTCCGAGCCGTTCCAGCACCGCCAGACCCCCTCCATGCCCCGCTCGGGGTTCGGGTTCGCCCAGGGCTTGGCCAGGTCGGTGTAGTCCACCGCCACCACCACGCCCTCCCCGTCGCGGCGGTGCGCGTGACGGGCCACCACGTCCAGGTGACGGGCCAGCAGGGCCGCGTCGTCGAGGCGATCCGAGTTCAGCCCCCGGCTCAGCCGCTTCTCCGTGTGAATGAGGCGACGGGGATCGCCGTCCTCGTCCTCCTCGTCCAGCGCTCGCCCGATCTCGGAGAGCATCGGCGACTTCGAGATCGCCATGCCCCGCAGCATGTCGGCGATCCAGCGCTGGTTTGGGACGTACTGATCCTGTCCGACCGCCGCACAGAAGTCGGCCAGGGCTCGCGAGATCGCAGCCACGGCGCACCCGTTTGCAGCCGGCGTGAGCGCGCGCTAAGCTGGGTGTGCGTGCCAAGCGCACCCGAGCCCACGACCTCGCCGGGTTGGGGTTCTAGTTCCAGCGCCCGTGGTGTTCTCAGCACCGCGGGCGTTGTCGTTTCTGACCCCTTGATCTTAGCCGGTCGAACACGGGAAATTACGCCGCGAAGGCATGATTTGGCGCATATGCGGACATCTTCTGTCCGCGCTGCGGCGCCCGCTGGCGGGCTCCGGGACGGGTGTCTCGGGCCGGGGTCCGCGAGACGTGGGCGCGGGCTCCGGCGCGTCGTGGCGGGGACGCAGCGCGGCGGGATGGGCATCGGCGATCAGGGATCGCCGGGGGTGGTACCGGGGCGCGGTGGCGGATCTGACTGGATCTACGCCGATATCGAATTAGTCAGAATCTCAACTTCTACGACCAGAAAGGCCACCATGAGAACCAATACCTACATGCTCACAGAGTCGGAAATGAGCCACATCCGTGGAGCGACCCTCATGCTCATCGTGCAGGACCGGATGACGCCCCAGGCTGCGTTTCTTAGGGCGCTATCGCTACACATTGAGGTGCTGGGCGTCAGCGCAGGCACAGACGCTAAGCGCTGGCTGGAGGCTGAACTGCCAGGAGGAACGACGATTACTGTCGAGCAGGAGGAAGGTCGGAACTACAAGGTCGAGTATCACGTCCCGTAATATCCCCCTGAACAATCGACGATAGCGTGCCTAGTGCCCGTCTTGGGAAGTGGAGCAGCAGGGGTTCGGCGCGCGTCATGTTCAAGCGCTCCGCCGCATGATCATATGCAGCGATCAGTAGCCCCGGCACTCCAGCACCTCCCCGATCCCGCAGTTCCCCATAGGCCCATCCCAACAGCGGGGCAACGGCGCTCAGGGGGATCATCTTCTCGCCGGTCTCGGTCGCCTCGGTGGCGGTTTCGGGCAGCTCGGGCATGGACACCTCCGGGTCGGGTGATACCAGCCTGATGTTTGGCGATGGATGAAGGCACACGACCACGATGCCGCGTCAAGCCACTGATATACTTGCCTTTTTGGATTATGGCCATACGTTTCAGGTGCCCACACGCTGAACATTCAATCCTGTCTCCCTGGAGGAAACATCATGGACACTCTCACAGAACTCATGGAGGCCGTCACCCAGTTCATGGCGTTCGTCCGATGGATCGTCGCGCTTACCCCGGAGGAAGGGGCAGTGGCGGCCGTACTCCTTCTTGGTGGCTTAGCCGTGATTGGCTGGATCCGGTGGCGCGTGAGGCGATCGCGTCAGGAGGCTGAACGCAGACTACTGGAAATAGCCCCCCACGAAGCCGTGCTGGTCGCACAGTTTTTCAGGACTGACCAGCGCAGTTTGCCGCTACCAATGCACATGTACAACCACGTCGTTGGCGAACTAGTCCATCGTGGGGTGCTCTCCCTGACTGCTGGCTTTCAGGCTGAGGGGCGGGATGGGACCATGAACTACTCCCTGAGCCCGGTCGTTTGGAGAGCCTTCAAGGAACGACCCGAAGCGCTTCGGGAACTTCTTCCCCCGAAGGATGAAACATTCCGAGGGGCTTCACAGCGCTGATGGTCGCGCCGAAAGGAGCGGAACTGGACGCCCATAGGTCGTACGCTCCCCCGCCGCGATAGCGGGTCCAGCGGGCCAAGACACGACCACGAAACCCAGCCCCGAACGCCGATTCCCGACAACTTCGGTGCTTCTGTCTGGATGCGCCGATTTAGTGGCCTTCAACGGGCGCTATTTTTTGGGTAAGGTCCTGTAGTACGACTGGGCCGACGCCTTCCTGGCGGAGCTGGGCGCGCGCTTCGCGGACCAGGGCTGGCCCTGGACCACCGGCCCCTGGAGCTGGTAAGAGCCCGACTACCGCATCGAGACCACCGTCGATGGGGAGCGCGTCGTGCTCATCCTCGTCTCGCCGCCCAGGGAGGGCGAGCATGGCTCGATCAACTCGGAGGATCCCCTGGGAGCGCCGATCTCCGACGAGATCA
>CAZKWG010000651.1:3804-4820 GCA_964556105.1 uncultured Enterobacterales bacterium
GGCAGGTCTTCGCCGTCGTGCGCGGCGTGCTCCAGGGGCTGCCCGAGGTCTACGGCCTCCAGGAGTACCCGACGGGTGCGGCATGGCGCGCTGCGTGGGTGGCGAAGCGCGAGGCGCTCGCTGGTTCCAGGTAGGAGGCAGATCGCGTGGCGCTGGGGGTTATGGAGGGCACGGAGAGCGGCACATGAGCGAGCGGCGCGTGTACTGGCGATTGGAGTGGTTCGACAAGCAGAGCGGGCGCTCCGAGGGATCGGTGCGCCTGGACACGCTCACTGACCTCGAGGCGTTCGACGCCTTCGGCCAGGAGCGCGATGATCCCCATGCCTTCGATGGGCCCTTCGACCTGGGGCCCAGGCAGTCTGCGGTGCTCCAGCCGCACTCGGAGCACCGCATCGAGGTCGACCGCTACGACTACGAATTCACGCGCCTCGTCGAGCGACCAGAGCGCGGACCCTCTGTGGCTAAGCCCTGATCTCCGGCACGCCCCCCGTCAGCGGCCAGTCGCCCGCGTCGATGCCGATGATGTCCAGCACCGTGAACGGCAGCACCTTCTCGGGCCAGGTCCGGCCGCGCTCGTCGACCATCTTCTCGACGGCCGGCAGGGAACGCACCAGCTCGGAGACCATGTACCGGAGCGCGCCGTCCCGCTCGCGCGGCGGGATCTTGCAGGCGGCGAGCGGCAGCGGCTGGCTCGGCGGAGCGCCTCGGAGCTTCGGCGCCGCGCCCAGGTCCCAGGTGGCCTTGATGAAGATGTTGCTGAGCACGCGGGTCGGGTAGCCGGTGGCCTGCGCCTCGCGGGCGGGGAAGCGGTCTGCGAGCACCTCGCGCGCGTTTCGCACGAGGGGCCCCGTCAGCGCCGGCTCCGTCATGGCCGGCAGCGCGAGGTGGAGGTGCTTCATCCGCCTGCCGTCGAATTCCAGGGTCGGGCGCTTCGGGATGTTGGCGAGCGCCCCCGGCTGCGCCGGCAGGTGTTTGAGCGCCCGCAGCACGAGCTGCCGGAAGGTCGCCGGGCTCTC
>CAZKWG010000652.1:0-4802 GCA_964556105.1 uncultured Enterobacterales bacterium
CCCCACCGCCCCCTTCGGGGGCACCTCCCCCACGAGGGGGGAGGGGGGCTGGTGGTGGGGCGTTCTGAGGTCTGGAGCGTCCGAGTCACGCCCGCCCTGCCCCGATCACCCTCCCCCCTCGTGGGGGAGGCGCCCCCGAAGGGGGCGGTGGGGGGGTGACAGCCTTCCAGACGGCAGGCCCCGCGCCGCTACAGGCTGCGTCCGTCGACATAAGCGATGTTCAACGCCGCGATCTCCACCCCCTCCAGGCAGCGGGCGTTGATCGCGATCATCTTCACCCCTCCTGGCCCGAGGCCGTGGCCGAAGGGCTTGATCCCGCAGGTGCTGCAGAACACATGATGGATGTTCATCCGGTTGAACTGGTAATCTGTCATCCTGTTTTCGCCCTGGAGCAGCCGGAACCTGCTCTCCTGCACGAAGGCCAGCAGCGTCCCCGCGCGCTGGCACATCGAGCAGTTGCACGACACGACCTGCGCCAGATCGGTGTCGACCTCGAAGCGCACGGCGCCGCAGTGGCAGCTCCCGGTCCAGGTTCTTGTCTCAGCGGTGTTCTCGGCCATCATCGCTCCTTTTGTCAGACAGCCGCCCCTTAGTCGTCCACAGGGGACATGGCCAACAGAAAGGCCAGAAACTGTCCGCCTTTGTTCAGTGCCCCCCTCGCCTGCCGGAGCCATGCTATAAGGAGATCGAAATTCAGCAGGAGCATCCCATGTCCGAAGTCAGCGCGACCTCCAGCGGCAAGACCGTCGTCATCGATATTGGCAAGCAGAAGCGCAAGAAGGTCAAGGACCTGCGCAAGGGCAAGGGCTCGCTGCTGGACGAGGTCCAGAGCGCGGTCAGCGAGCTTCAGAGCGACGGCGTGGTCTCGGCCGACGCTCAAGTCGTGGTCGTCGTGGTCGAGCGCAAGGCGAAGCGCATGGGCATTCAGAACCCGATGTCGATGCTGAAGCGCTGAGCTTCGGTCCCTGAGCCGGCCTCAGCCCAGGCTCACCCGCGCGCGCGCCGCCCTGTGCTGCTCGGCGACGATCCACAGGCCGCGCAGCGCGCAGACCAGGAGGGTGGCCATGAACAGGGTGAACTGGACGTGGGCCGTGAGCAGGACCCCGTAGGCCGCCGCGATGGCGAGGCCGAAGGCCACCTGCCGCTCCGGGCGCGAGGGCGAGGTCTGCGGGTCCGTGATCATGTAGAGCGTGAACAGCACGGCGACGATGTTGGTGAGCGCGGCCCACTCGCCCAGCAGCGGCGTGTCGGTCAGCCAGCTGCGCAGCGCGCCTTGGACCAGGAAGCCGGCGATCCAGGCGCCGATCAGCGGCAGACGCTTCGTGTACAGCAGGTTCAGCCGCAGCCCTAGAAGCAGGATGAAGAAGGGGAAGGCCCAGTCCTGCCAGCCCTGCGTGCGCACCGTGTACTCCCAGGGGATCGCCGAATTCCAGGGGAGGAAGATCAGCACGATCGAGGCGCCGAAATTGGACGGGTTCATAAAGTGCCTCAACCGTCCGTCGATCCTCACCCGCAGCAGGTACTTGGAGCCGATGGCCAGCGCCACGGCCAGCGCCATCGGCCAGAGCTGCTCCTGCGTGTAGAGCAGGAAGCTCAAGGTGATCGAGGTCATGTGCGCCGAGAGCATCCAGTCCACGAAGCGCAGCGGCCCGCCCCCGGCGAACCCCGGCTTCCGCCCGTTCGAGGCCGCGTCGACGCTCTCGAAGAGGATCGCCGTTGTGTAGCCCGTGAGCAGCGCCACGAGGAGCTGCGCGGTGGACTGCTCGAAGTCCAGAACCGTGTGCCCGAGCAGCGTGAACACCGTCGCCAGCGTCGCGGACATGCGCAGCCCGCTGCGGGGATCTCGGACCTCGACTGGCCTGGGCTCGCTCACGGGGCACCTCCCAGCTCGGCGTCGACCAGCACCACGGTGTGCCAGCCCGGTCGCAGCGTCAGCGCGTCGCGGTGGACCTCGCCCTCCCGGTCGCGCCAGGTGATCTCCACCTCCAGCTCAGCGTCCGCCGCGAGCGCGCCGAGCCCGATGTGCAGGTCCGGGCTGCGCGCGCCGGTGTGGCCGTTGCCGCCATCCACCTGGCGAACCAGGGAGCGCCCGTCCGGCGTGCGCACGCTCACGAAGGCGCCGATGGCTGGGCTGCCCTCCCGCCAGCTCGGGTGGCCCGCCCGCACGACCCGGCTCGCGGGGGCATCGGTCGGGGGCAACAGCAGGTGCAAGCCCAGGAAGGCGCCGGGGTTGGGGGCCTCGTTCCGGAAGAAGGTCGAGTCCTCCTGCTGGTTGGCGAAGGCCATGTCCAGATCGCCGTCCCCGTCCACGTCCGCGGTGGCGATGCCCCGCGTGTTCGGCAGGATGTCCGGGAAGAGCTGCGCCGAGAGGTCGTGGTAGCGGCCGTCCTCCCCGCGGACGTAGAAGGGGTTCGGCTCCGAGCCGTCAAGATCGGTCTCGGGCGGGAAGCGCGGCCAGAAGCGAGGATCCTTCATCAGGTTGTCGTTGATGATCCCGAGCTGCCCGAGCTCGCCCCAGCGGTTCGAGGTGCCCTTGAAGCCGCCCGTGGCCTGCACCAGCTCCAGCGCGCCGTCGTTGTCGAAGTCGTCCATCCGCGCGTCCCAGGCCCAGGCGCTGTAGGCCAGGCCCAGCGCTCCCGCGCGCTGCACGTAGGGCGCGATCCCCCGCTCCATCGACGCGAGATCCCCGGTGCTCTCCCAGAGGTAGTGGCTCTCGCCCAGCGCGAAGGGGGAGGCGATGTTGCTGACGACCATGTCCAGCAGCCCGTCGGCGTTGAGATCGCCGAAGTCGATGCCCATGCCCTTGAAGGTGTCCCTGCCCAGGACCAACGACCCAGATATCGAGAACGTCTCCTCGCCGAAGAGCGGCACGAGCCTCACCTCGCCAGGGCGCGAGCGGTTGAGCAGGAGGCTGTCCGGCCCGTAGTCGTTGGCCACATAGAGGTCGGAGAGCCCGTCCCGGTCGAGGTCGCCCGCGCCTATCGCCAGCGTCCAGGCCAGCTCGCTCTCGCCAGGGAAGGGGTCCTCGAGCTCGCGGTAGCGGACGGTCGGCTCGGGGCCGGCGCTGGCCTGCTCCCAGAGGAAGATGCGGTTCCGACCGCCGTTCATCGCGGTAGAGAAGCTGTCGTTCATCTGGACTGGGTGGCTGGAGCGCGGGTCGTAGAGCGCGCTGCCGTCCGGGTAGTACATGCCCAGCACGAGGTCGGCGTGGCCATCGCCATCGACGTCGGTGAGCGCGCCCGTGGTCGTGTACCAGTCCTGCTCCGGGCCCGCGACCAGGGGCTGGCGGGCGAAGGCGTCGGCGTCAGGCGGGGTGTAGAGGCCGTCGCCGGGCGCGCGCCTCAGGAAGATCTGCGGGGTTCGCCCCAGGAAAGCGACGAGCACGTCCGTCAGCCCGTCCTCGTTCAGGTCCGCCAGCCGGCAGAGCGCCGGGACGAGGGTCTCGCGGCCCGCGGGGAGGTCCATGGCAAGCTCGAAGGCGGGATAGCGCGCGCCGGTGCCGGGCGCGGGGCCCAGGGAGAGGCCCTTGGAGCGGATATCCGTGTTGCACACATCGTTCGGGAGCCCGTCGCCATCCAGGTCCCCCAGCGCCACGGACGCGCCATAGGGGTGCAGCCAGGTCTTCAGGTGGGCCACCGAGGGGTTGATCCCATAAAGGATCTCGCTATCGGAGGATGGCGGCGGGGGCAGGCGAAGGGGGACGAACCGGTAGCGCGCGGCGAGCGCCTCGAGCGCCGCAGGGGCAGGCCGGGGCGGCGTGGAGAGCGCCCAGAGCGCCCCGCAGACGACCACCACCGCGGCGCTCGCCGGCCATGCGCGTGAGGTTGGTGTGGTCGCCGAGATGACGCTTGCTCCTGCTTTCGTGACTTCCGATCGGTCAGATGCGCAGCGCCCCGCCGTGGTCCACCCGCAGCACCGCGCCGGTGATGGCGTCGGAGACCGATGAGAGGAGATGCAGGGCGGGCGTGACGAGCTCATCGGCGTCGATGATCCGCCCGGCCACGGCGCGCGACTCCCAGAAGGGGATGAGGCGCTCCTGGTCGGGGTACTTCCCGAGCAGCTCTCCGTAGACCGGCCCTGCGGACAGGGCGTTGACCTGAATGTTGTCCGGCCCCAGGTCCACGGCCAGATAGCGCACGAGCGCCTCCATCGCCGCCTTGGCGGGCCCCATGCAGGAGAAGTGCTCGATCACGCTCTGCGCCCCAGGCGAGGAGATGCAGAGGATCTTGCCGCCGCCGCGCGCGCGCATCAGCGGGCGGGCCAGCAGCGCGCCCTGGTGCAGGGCGACCACGTTGGTGCGCCAGGCCTTCTCCCAGTGCTGCTCGGTGATCTGCTCGGTGGGCGCGATGAGCCCGTTCGACGCGTTCGAGACGAAGATGTCCAGCCCGCCGAAGCGCGCGCCGATCTCGCCGAAGAGGCGCTCGCGATGGTCGCTCTTGACGACGCTGGCCCAGAGGTGGATCGCGTCGCCGCCCGCCTCGCGGATTCGAGCCGCGGTGGCCTCGCCCCGCTCGCGAGAGTGGAAGGAGTTGATGACCACCCGACAGCCCTGCGCCGCCAGGGCCTCGGCCAGCACGGCCCCGACGCCGTGGCCCGAGCCGGTGACCAGGGCGATCCGCCCGGCGAGCCCCTGCGGCGCCGCCTCCGCTCGGGGGGCCGAGGCCCGCGAGGGTGGAGCCCAGGCGCGCGGAGGCGGAGCGGGCTGCGGCGGAGCGGGCTGCGGCGGAGCGGCGACCGGCGGCGCGGGCTGCGGCGGAGCGGGCTGCGGCGGAGCGGGCGGCTGGGCCGCGACCTGCGCGGAC
>CAZKWG010000653.1:0-4791 GCA_964556105.1 uncultured Enterobacterales bacterium
AGGGCGCAGATGATGGCAGCGCTGGCTCAGCAGAACCTGACCATCGCGGGAGAGATGGTCGTCGCTCAGTACAACACGCCCTGGACGGTCCCCTTCATGCGCCGGAACGAGCTGCTGGTCCCGGTGCAGTGACGCGCGCCCTGGTCTTCAGGGCAGCTCCGTCAGGTAATACGTCGCGTCCGGGGCGCAGTCTGCGCAGTCCTCGGGCGCGCCGACGATCAGCGTGGCGCCGTCGTCGACCGTGATCGAGGGCGTGTAGCTCGAGCAGGGCGCGGGGTTGGTGGCGCAGGGCACGAGGTGGTGGAAGTACACTGTCTGGCTGCTGCCCGAGACGGTGTTGCCGGAGATGCTCCGGTCCGAGATGGCGGTGCGCTGCTGGATGAACACGGTGAGATCCCCGTCCGTTCGGCTGTTTCCCTCGAAGACGTTGTTGGCGATGTGGTTGGACCACCCCGCCTGGCCGGACTCGGTGAGCAGGAAGAAGTCCGGGTAGCGGTAGCCTGGGCGGTAGTCGGGATCGTACCAGCCCGTGGGGTCGGAGGCGCCGTCGTAGGCCACGACCTCGTTGTCCGTGATCTCGTTGCGCACCCCGGAGAAGAAGAGGGAGGAGTTGCGCGAGAGCACGAACTGGTTGTCGCGGATGAACCCGTCGTGCAGACCCGCCACGGAGCGATCGGGATCGCTCTCCGTGGTGTTGGCGGCGAACTTCACCGCGCCGTTGCCGGTGCGCTCGAAGAGGTTGCCCGCGACCGCGCCCGCGTCCACCTCGCCGAAGATGTACAGGGCGTGGTCATAGATGGCGTAGAAGCTGTTGTTGGAGATCTCGAGCGGGTAGCCGTCGGCCGCCAGCAGCACCCCCTGGACGAAGCCCGAGAACGTGCTGTCCTCGATGACCGTGGGGCCGTAGGCGTAGGCCCGCCGGACTCCCGAGTGAAAGTCCATGCCGGTGGAGTAGCCCAGGTCGGCGATCATGGAGGCGAGCAGCCCCTCGACGACCACGTCCGGGTCGGCCTCGTCGGGGTCGGGCACCGCGCCCTCGAAGACCGAGCGCCGCACCGTCAGCGCGCCCACGGCGCTGATCCCGTTGCCGTTCACCTGCTCGAAGCGGCAGTCCTCCACCGTCATCTCGTTGCCGCCCCCGTTCAGCCCCACCATCACGTTGCCCCACTGACCCACGTAGGTGAGCGAGGCGGTGTTCTCGTGCAGCACGCGCGCCGGGTCGGTGAACGTGTCGCTCTCGGCGTCTCCCCGGAAGGTGAGGCCCTGGACGGTCAGCCGCGTGTAGCTGCTGTCCAGGAGCAGGAAGACGCGCCCGTGATGTTCGCCGTCCGCGCCCGGCCCGCTGGCGGTCAGCACGGGCTCCGCGCCGTCCACCGCCGCGCGCAGCGTCACGTCGTCGCGGCGGATGAAGAGCTTCGGGCGGAGCGGCTCCTGGTAGAAGTCGCCCTCCGGCACCGAGGGATGCGCCTCGTCGAGCCCGGTGAAGTCATAGGTCCCGTCCGGCACCAGCACCGTCACCGAGGGGGCGCTGAGCGCGTTGGTCGCCACGATCGCCCACTGGAGCTGGCGCGCCCGCAGGACGGGATCCGTGAGCGCCTCGTCCTGCAGCTCGGCGGGCATCGCGGCGATCGCCGCCAGGATCTCCGCCTGCGAGGTGGCGTCCAGCGCCTGCGCCCAGAAGCGGTCGGCGCAGAGCGTCACGCTGGCGTCGGAGACCGGGGTGCAGTCGTCCGCCGGCTCGGCGCTGTCTTGCGTGTCCTCCACGCTGTCTTGCGTGTCCTCCACGCTGTCTTGCGTGTCCTCCACGCTGTCCTGGGTCGCGCCGCTGTCCTGGGCCGCGCCCTTGCCGTCCGAGGTGCAGGAGAAGACGAAGAGGAGAGGGGCGAGGGGCAGGCTCATCCGGCGGAGGATAGGCAATCTCCACCGCTCGGTCAACCCGCTGAGCCTCTCCCCGGAGGAGCCCGCCATGCCGCCCGTTCGTACGCCTCAGGACATGCTGAAGATCGCGTTCGAGAAGCTCACGCTCCGCACCGGGCGCGACAAGGACGGCTGGGTGGAGGTCGCCCGCCAGAGCGGCATCAGCACCCACAAGGCGCTCACCGACTGGCTGAAGGTGACCCACGGGCTCAACCACAACGAGGCCCAGTGGGTGGCCTGGGGCGTGACCGACCCCACCCGCCTGGACCAGTACGAGCGGCCCGCGGACCTGGTGGCCGAGCTCTACTCCGGGAAGAGAGCGCCGATGCTGCCCGTCTACGAGCGCCTGATGGCCGCTGGCCTCGCGCTGGGGCCCGACGTCACCAGCTTCGTCTGCAAGGGCTACACCAGCCTGAGCGTCGGCACCCAGTTCGTCATCTTCGTGCCGCGCGTGATCGGGGCGGTAGACGTCGAGCTGGTCCTGCCCGCCGACAGCCCGGTCGGCGAGCCCTTCACCGGCTCGAACCCCAAGTTCACCCGCCGGATCCGCCTGCGCAGCGTGGACGAGGTGAGCCCGGAGGTCATCGCGGCGATGGCGCAGGCGCGGCGCTTCATCCAGGGTTGAGCGCCCGCGGACGCTCACTCTACCGCGAGCTCCAGGAGCGAGAGGTACCCGTAGCCGCCTTCAGCGATATTTACATCGATATATAGGTGGCCCCAGGGATCCGGCGCCAGGCCCGACATCGTCACGACGGTGTCGTCGTTGGTGGCGACCTCAGCCGAGCCCGCGCCGTCGCCCGAGGTCTGGAGCGTGGCCGTCGCAGAGCCGAGGCCGAAGACGGTGTACGCGGTGCTGCGTAGCTCCGCGTCCTCGCGGGCGGCGAAGAGGCGCAGGGTGTAGGTGGCCTCGGGGTCGAGGCCGCGCAGGTAGAGCGCGCCGGTCACGTCGTCGCCGGTCGTGAAGAAGAAGTCGCCGGTGGCGCTGCCCACGGCCAGATCGCCGAGCAGGGCCGGATCGGGCCAGAGGAGGCCGCCGTTGGCGCGGCCGTTGACCTGGAAGCCGCCCGCGATGACCAGGCCCACGGCGGTGGACGCGCCCGTGATGTCCACGAGCGCGTCGAGGTGCTCGCCGGGCAGAACCGTCCCGTCGCCCTCGAGATCATGCCAGTTGTTCCAGCAGTTTCCCAGCCAGTCCGGGCAGGCGGAGCGCTCGCCGTCGTCGGCGTTGCTGGGGCCGAGATCGACGCGCAGGGTGGTGCCCGCGGCCAGCGCGGTGGGGGTGGGCGCCGGGTCGGGCGGGAAGCGCGCCACGACCTCCGGCCCGATCACCTCCTGCCAGAGCGCGTAGCCGGCCTCGCTGAGGTGCAGCCCGTCCGAGACGAAGAGCTCCGCCGCGGGAGGCGAGCCGGTGGCGAGGAAGGCCTCGGTGGCGTCCACGACGACGACGCCGGGGTCCTCCGCCGCCAGCTCCGCGATGGCCTCGTTGACCGCCCTGGCCTCCTCCCACTGGGACCAGCGGGCGGGCGTGGGCAGGATCGTGAGGAAGAGGATGGGGCGATCCCACCCCAGCGCGCGGCCGACCCGCTGGCGGAAGCAGCGAAATCTATCCACCACAATATCTGCAGGAACCCCCACCGCCAGATCATTGGTGCCAGCGTAGAGCAGCACGCCTCTGGGGTCGTGGCGGTTCACCAGCGCGTCGGCGTACAGCGCCACCTCGCCGAGCTGAGCGCCGCCGAAGCCCCGCTGGAGCGGCGTCCAGGCGGAGAAGCTCCGGCTGAAGTCCTCCCACCGCCGCGCCGAGGAGCTGCCCACCAGCAGCAGCGGGGAGGGCGGTCCAGGGGCCAGGTCGTCCTGGGCGGTCCAGGTGGCGATGACGTCCGCGTACTGCGGCGCGAAGGCATCGACCTCCACGCAGAGATCCGCCTCCTCGCCCGTGTCGACGGCGCAGATCTCTGGCGTCCCGGTGTCGAGGGGAGCCTCGAGCACGGCTGACTTCTCGGGCGAGCAGCCCGAGACGGCGACGACGAGGAGCGGCAGGGCGCGGCGCAGGGGGGTGGCCCTCCGGGGGACACAGGGCAGCTAACGATAGCGCTGATCCATCATCATCGGAGGTCCGTACTGTAGACGGCGGCGACGAAACACCGCCATTCAGGAGGTACGATGAACCGGATCTCGGTAGGCCTGTGTGCGTTCGGCGCGATGGTGGCGGCCCTCTTCGTCGCGATCCCCAGCTTCGCACAAGACGCGGGGGGCGAGGTGTGGGGACAGGACACAGGCTACGACACGGGCGCCATCCTCGACGAGGCGAACGCGGAGGCGGGCGGCGACACCTACGAGGCGGCGAGCGAAGCGTCGTCCGACGAGGCGAACAAAGAGCCCATCGCGCGCTTCCCGGTGGAGCAGTACACGGAGACGCTCGCGGTGACGGACCAGGCCGACGCCCTCGCTCCCGCAGACGACCAGGCCGCCGCCCCCCCCTTCGGCGACTGCACGGGCAAGAGCGCGGGCGATCGCTGCGGGAACGGCAAGGTCAAGAAGGCCGGCACCGGCCCGGATGGCGTCTACTACCCGGCCGGCTACTGTGACGAGTGCGTAGGCTCCTTCATCAACCCGAAGATCCTGACCTGCACGACCGTCTCCTTGCCGGTCTGCAGCTACTGATCAGCTCGGGTCCATCACCCGCCCGAGGAAGAGGACCGCGCCGGTCGGCCGGTCGCGGATCAGGACGATGAAGGGCCGGTCTGCCGTCAGCGTCGCGCTCTCCGGCTCGGACTCCTCGCCGATGACCACCGCGGTGGCGGCCGCGGCCTCGGTGCCCTCCTCGTTGACGGCGACGAAGGCCTGGTGGAAGACGCCCGAGACGTAGAGCTG
>CAZKWG010000654.1:0-4780 GCA_964556105.1 uncultured Enterobacterales bacterium
CGGCGACGACGCCGGAGAAGGGGGGGTGAGGCCAGCTCGCCTCGGTCCCTTCCTCGACGGGGACCACGTCCATGTGCGCGGCCAGCAGGACGGGGGGCAGGCTCGGGTCCTCGCCGGTCCAGGTGTAGAGCAGCGCCAGATCGTCTACGACCTTCAGGTCCATCGCGGCGTGGACGCGCGGGTAGGTCTCACCCAGCCAGGCGTGCAGCCCACGAAAGGCGGCCAGGTCTACCTTCTGGGGATCGGGGTGCGCGATCGTCGGGAAGCGGATCGCCGCGCCGAGCCGCTCCGCGGCCGCGTCCAGGTCTACCCCGGGAGGGAGCTCGGCGGCGAAGGCCGCGGACGACAGGCTGAGCAGAAGGGCAAGCAAGCGCGTGTTCACTCCCGCGTGTAGAGATCTCTACCACAGACAGCGGCGTTATCCGGCCTCGCCGTCCTCGAGCCCCGCCGAGCGGCAGACCCCGCGGGCGCTCCCCGCCACGAAGCCGACGAGCTCCTGCACCTCCGGCACCTCGGCGTAGACCTCGCGCACCTGCTCGATCGCGAGGCGGAGCGGGATGCCCTGCTGGAAGAGCTCCCGATAGGCGCTGCGCAGGGCCTGGATGACGGCCAGCGAGAAGCCGGCCCGGCGCAGCCCGACGACGTTGAGGCCGAACAGCCGCGCCCGGTCGCCCTGCGCGATGGTGAACGGCGGTACATCCTGCGCAGCCATCGCCCCGCCGCCGAGCATCGCATGCCGCCCGACCCGGGTGTACTGGTGGACCCCGACCAGCCCACCCAGCACCGCCCCGTCCTCGACGCGGACATGCCCCGCCAGCGCGACCGAGTTGGCGAACACACAGCCGCTGCCGACCTGGCAGTCGTGCGCGACGTGGCTGTAGGCCATGAAGAGGTTGCGGTCGCCGATGCGGGTCACGCCCCCGCCCCCGTCGGTCCCCCGGTTCACCGTGGTGAATTCGCGGAAGACGTTGTGCGCGCCGATGTCCAGGGCGGTGTGCTCGCCGTGGTACTTTTTGTCCTGGGGGTCCTGCCCCAGCACCGCGTGCGGGAAGATGTGGGTGTTTTCACCCACCCGGGCGGGCCCGGAGATGACCGCGTGGGCGCCGACGCGGACGCCCGCGGCGAGCCGCACGTCGGCGCCGATGACGGCGAAAGGACCAAGCTCGACGTCGTCGGCGAGCTCGGCGGTGGGGTCTACGACAGCGGTGGGATGTACAGGCACGAAGGGCAGAGTAGCCGCATCAGGCCCGACCGAACAGATCGAAGAAGGCTCTTCGGCGCAGTCCCTCCGCGCTCTCCCCCGCCAGAAAGCCCGCCAGCGCTCGGATGTCGCGGGTGACCTGGGCTTTGGGCCAGCCCTCGCGAAGGACGCGCCCCTGCTGCAGCGCGGCGTGAACCTCCTTCCAGGCGTTGCTGATGGTGCCCGCCAGCGGGATGGCCGTCGCCTCCTCGATGGCGCTGCGATCCGCCGGCTTGTCGGCGTCGTCGCGGTTCAGCACGCCATAGGCGATGGGCTCCTCGAGCGCGAGGGTCTTGAGCGCGTCCACCCTGCGGCGCGCGCCGAGCAGCGCGCGGAACTCGTTGGAGAGGACGAAGAGGCGCCGATCCGCCGCGGAGAGCGCGGCCAGGCTGACCTCGTTGATGTCGCTGCCGCAGTCCAGCAGCACGAAGTCGTGGCGCTCGCGCGTCCGGTCGAGCAGGTAGACGATCTGCTGCGCCGTGACGCGGTCCGCGTCCGCGATCCCCCCGTCGAGGCCGAGCACGCGGAAGCCCGCCCGATGGAGCGGCGGCCCCTCGGCCCACTGCTGTCCGCTGAGGTTGGCGCCCTGGCGCAGGAAGTAGAGCACGTTCGGCTCGGGCACCAGGTCCAGCGCGAGGGCCGCGTCGCCCAGGAACATGTGGAGATCGATCAGCAGGACCCGGCACTTCGGTCGCGCGGCCAGCTCCGCCGCCAGGTTGACGGCGATGGTCGTGGTCCCCACCCCGCCCTTGGCCCCGAGGATGGCGATGACCTGCCCGTTGGCGCTGACGACCGGCTCCTCCTCCGTGCGGCGCACCACGTTCAGGGCGCGCAGCAGGTCCTGCGGCCCGAGCGAGCGCAGGGCAAGATCGGCGCAGCCCGCCCGGTCTACGGCCTGCACCAGCTCGGGCTCCTCCCGATCGGCCAGGGCGATGATGCGGATCTGCGGGTGCAGCGAGGCCACGCGCCTGGCCTTGGCCAGCGCCTGCCCCGGTCGAAACCCCAGGTAGAGCAGGATGGTGTCCGGCCGGAACTGGTCCACCGCCGCCTCGAGCTGGTTCCAGTCCGGCAACATGCCCTCAGGCTTCACCTTGTCGGCGATCGGCCCAAAGAGCTCCTGAATCTCCGGTGGTTCGAGACCGGTGACGAGCAGTCGCATGGCGGTTCCATCCTGCCTGAAGGAACAGAAGTAGAACCTAACCCAAATCTGGGAGAGCGGCCGGTCCCGCGCGTCCCTTCGGACCGCCTCAGTAGGCGACGGCGCGGATCAGGGCCTCAGGGCTCGGGTCCTTCGCCCACTGGTCGAGCAGATCCTCCGCCGGGCAGCGACCTTCCTCGATGCGGGCGAGCAGCGGCTTGATGGTGTCGGCGTCGCCCGGGAGGCAATTGCGGATGCCCCGCTCGGCGATGTCGCCCAGATCGCTGGCCCAGTCGCCCAGGGTGCGCCCGCCGACCATCCCGTGCAGGGCGTCGCGGGCCGCGATGTCGAAGCGCTCGGCGTGCGTGCCGTGCTTCTCCAGCTCGCCCACCAGGGCCAGGGCCTCGTCCAGCGCGGAGTTGCAGTACAGGAGGCCGGTGAACAGGGCGCAGAACGCGATGGCCAGCTCATGGTCCACGCAGTCGGCGCCGCGCACCTCGATGGTGTGCTTGACGCGCACCTCGGGGAAGACGCTGGTCTGGTGCAGGAGCCAGTCGGCCATCGTGGCGCGCTTGCCCTCGAAGCCCTCGGTCATGTAGGTCGTGAACGTGCGGCCGTGGGCCGGCATCCAGGTGTCGCCGCGCTTGTAGAACATCATCGGCACGGTCAGCAGGTAGTCTACCCAGCCCTCGTGGGTATAGGCGGCGCGGAGCGCAGGGGGAAAGCCGGTGCGCGCCGGGTCAACGCGGGTCCAGATGTGGCCACGGTAGCTGCGGTAGCCGGTGGGCTGGCCGCGGTAGAGGGGCGAGTTGGCGAAGATGGCGGTGGTCAGCGCCGAGAGGCCGCTGCACATCCGCACCTTGCGGGCGCAGTCCCGCTCGTCCGAGTAGTCGTAGTTCGCCTGCACCGAGGTGGTGCCCTTCATCATCCAGATGGCGCGGTCGCCGAGCTGAGGCAGGTACTCGCTCATGACCTTGTAGCGGCCCTTCGGCACGAACTGGATGTCCTCCATGGCCGCCACCGGGGTGAGCCCGCAGGCGATCCAGACCAGGTCCTTGCCCTCGGCCAGCTCGAGCAGGTCGCGGCGGTTCTGGAGCATCTCCTCGGACAGCGCCGCCAGGGTCGTGTGCGGGGCGCCGCTCAGCTCCACCTGCCCGCCCGGCTCCAGCGAGATCTCGGCGTTGTTGCGCAGCAGCGCGATGGGGTTCTCCCCCTCGTTGACGATGCGCCAGCCGCCGCGCTCGGCCATCGTCTCCAGGATCCAGCGGATCCCGTCTGGCTCGAAGTAGCCCACCGGCCGGCCGTCCCGGCGCACGACCGCGCGCTCGAACTCGCCGCCCACGCGCCAGCGCGGGCGGGGCTTGCCGTAGCCGTCGAAGTCGCTCAGGAGGAGGTCACGGGTGAGCGGAACCTCAGCCTCGGAGCCGGAAGAGGTCTCGGAAGGGCGCGCGCTGGACATCAGGGGCTCCGAAGAGAGACTCGGACGAAAGGGCCGAATGCGCGCGTGAGGCGCGGCTGGTCGCGATACCGAAGGGCGAAGGATATAACGTAATCTCATGATGGAGGTAGGTCCGATGCGCCAGGTCCTGTCCCTGCTCGTCGCCACGGGCTGCGTCCCTGTCCTCACCTCGCCCGATGGGGGTGACAGCGCCGACACGGGCGAGCAGAGCGACTGGGTCGCTCCGGAGAACGCCTGGGCGCAGTCCGAGCCTCCCGCGGCCCTGGAGGGGGAGGGCTTCTCGGAGGGCGAGGTGGCCCCCGATGTCCGCATGTTCGACCAGAACGGCCAGGAGGTCAGCCTCTGGCAGTTCTACGGCAGCGTGGTCGTGGTGGACGTGAGCACGATGTGGTGCGCCCCCTGCCAGAAGCTGGCGGACGAGATCTGCGCGGTGCAGACCGACTATGAGGACCAGGGCTTCATGTACCTGACCGTCCTGCCGCAGAACACCGTGGGCGCGCTGCCCACGGACGAGGACCTGGTGGAGTGGGCCACGGACCACGACATCTGCGCCCCGGTCCTGAGGGACGACGTCGGGCTGGGGGACGTGCTGGTGCCGGACGGCGCTTACCCCTCGTTGACCGTCATCGATCGCGAGATGGTGGTGGTGGACAAGCGCCTCGAGCCGGCCGAGGACGCCGTGCTGCGGGCGCTGGTCGAGACCCTGCTGTAGGCCGCGCCTGGGGGGCCTACTCCAGCCGGCCTACTCCAGCCGATAGAGGATGTGCAGCCCGAGCTGACTCTCGACGATCTCGGAGTAAGCTCCTGGGTCGAGCGCGAAGGCGGCGCGGTCCAGGGTCGGGCTGAGCTGGCCCTTCTGGAACCAGCCCAGATCGCCTCCCCAGGGGCCGGCATCATGCGCACCCTCGTGTTCCCTGCACCTCGCGGCGGGGAAGTCGTCCAC
>CAZKWG010000655.1:0-4775 GCA_964556105.1 uncultured Enterobacterales bacterium
GCGCCTGAGCTGCCCCGCGGGGACTTCGGCGGCGGCGCGTCGGGCGGCGGCGGCGCGGGCTCACGCTGGGAGGGGCCGGATCTCGGCGGCGGGAGCGGCAAGAGCGGCGGCAGCAGCCTGGACGGAGGCGCGGATCTGGACGGCGAGGGGGCGGTGGCCCTGCTCCTGATCGCCGTGGTGCTGGCCCTGTTCGGAGCCTCGATCTACGTCGTCTATCAGGCGCCCATCATCCTCACCGAGGCGGCCTTCGAGGTGCTCCTGGCCGCCGGGCTGGCGCGGGCGGCGCGTCGCCAGGGCTGGGCCACGGCCCTCGTGCGCTCCACCCTGCTGCCCTTCGGCGTCGTCTTCCTCCTCATCCTGGCGTTCGGCTGGGCCGCCGGGCGCTTCTGCCCCGAGGCGGACCGCCTGAGCCTCGTGGTGGACTGCGTCCAGGACGAGTAGCTCGCCCGCCCTGAACAGGTCTTCCGATCGTGGCCTGCGCGGGCGCCGCTTCGACAATAGTCTTCCGGGCCACACCCGAGCCGCAGAGGGAGACATGAACCACGAGGCCTTCGCCGCGGAGCTCGCGGCCATCCAGCGGGAGCACATCGGCCCGCCCGGGCCTGAGGATCTGGCCCATCTGCGCAAGATGGAGCGCTGGACGAACGCGCTCCGCCTGCTGGGCTACGGCACCAGCTGGATCGCCCCCAACCCCGTCTCCATGCTGGCGATCAGCACCGCCCGCTTCGCCCGCTGGGCCATGCTCAGCCACCACGTCCTGCACCACGGCTACGACCGCGCCCCCGACGTGCCCGCCCGCTACACCAGCGGCGTCTGGGGCCGCGGCCTGCGCCGCCTGCTGGACTGGCCGGACTGGATGGACGCCGAGAGCTGGCGGCAGGAGCACAACGTCATGCACCACGCGCGCCTCGGGGAGCGCGCCGACCCCGATCTGGTAGAGGACCGGGTCTGGTTCCTCCGCGATCCCCGCCTGCCCTACCCGCTGCGCGCGCTGCTGGTCCTCCTCTCCGCCTCGCTGTGGAAGCCCTTCTACTACGTCCCCACCTTGCAGCGCGCGCTCTACCAGCACGAGCGCCGCGAGGCCGGCGCCGAGGCGACCGAGACCCCCCGCGACCCCTGGTGGGACTGGCTCCCTTTCGGCGCGGTAGGGCGCCGCGTCTGGCTGCGGAGCTGGCTGCCCTACGCCCTGCTCCAGTTCGTCGCCATCCCCGCCCTGTTCTCGCTGATCTCGCCTTGGGCGGGCCTGAGCGTGCTGGTGAACGTGCTGGCGGCGGAGCTGCTGACCAACTGGCACGCCTTCGTCGTCATCGTGCCCAACCACGCCGGCGACGACGTCTGGCGCTTCGACGCGCCCGTCTCGCGCAAGGGCGAGTACCACCTTCGACAGATCGTCGGATCCGTGAACTATGCCACCGGCGGCGACCTGCGCGACTTCCTGCACGGCTGGCTGAACTACCAGATCGAGCACCACCTCTTCCCCAACGCCAGCATGCTGCAGCTCCAGCGCGTGCAGCCGGCGGTCAAGGCGCTCTGCGCGCGGCACGGCGTGCCCTACATCCAGGAGTCGGTGTGGCGGCGGCTGGGCAAGCTGCTGAACATCATGCTGGGGCGCACCTCGATGAAGCGCCTGCCGGCCGGGGAGGTGCTGTTGGGGGAGGGGCGACCTGGAGCCAGTGGAGCCAGAGTCTGACCTTATCCATTATCCATTTATTCCTCCGGTTGTTGATACCCCAACCTCATCGGCAGCCCCGCCCGCTCGCCCAACCCTGCAAGCGTTTGCGCTCGAGCAGTAGCGCCACCGCATCAGGCTGGTGCTCGCAGGTTATTCAGCAGGAATCTCCTCTCCCGAAGGCTGCGACAGGTCCCCATGGAGACCCCTCCGACATCGCCGGCGATCACCTGGTGGCACTGCGGCCTGCTGGGCGCGGGTGTATTGACCCTGGCCACCCTGATCGGCGCGCCGCTCAAGCTGCTGGCCCGGTGGTGGTTGGACGAGCCCATCGGGCCCCTGACCTTGGAAGCCTTCCAGGACTTCAGGCTCAGCCTCTTCGTCATGGGCTTCGTCTCCGGCGTCGCGGTCTGGGCCGGCTCCGGCCTGCCCCGCCGCTTCGGTCCGCCGGGGGACGCGTTGCTGGGGATCATCGGGATGACCACGTTCTTCCTGTGCTGTATGGTCATCTTCAGCCCAGCGATGCTGACGCGCCCCTCCTGGAACAGCACGGGCGTGATGCTGGGCCTCGCGGCAGCAGCAGGGGCCTGGATCGGCTGGTCGGTGGGACGAGATCTACGTCGGCCCAGCCCTTGATCGTTCGGCTACCGCCCTCTGGTCGTGTCGCCCAGTCCGACGCCTTTCTTGCCGCGAGACCGTCCACGATCGCGGAGCGCGCTTGACGTTCGACCCGAGAACCGTCCATCCTGACCGGCCATGCTTCGAGACGGACTGAGTCAAGGCAACTACACGCTGGACCTGGGCCGCCGCCGGGTTCAAGGTCCCCTGGGCGAGATCGGGCTCACCGAGCTCGAGGCCCGCCTGCTCGGCTACCTGGCCGAGCGGCGTGGCCAGATCGTGCCGGGGGCGGAGCTGCTGCGCGAGGTCTGGGGTTACCACCCGGGCGTGAGCAGCAAGGCGGTGCAGCTCCTGGTCTCGCGCCTGAGGAAGAAGCTGGGGGATGACCCCGAACATCCGCAGCTCATCCAGACGGCCGCCGGGGGCTACCGCCTGCCGGGACCGCCAGACATCGCGACGCTGCTGGCCCGCACGGAGCGCTGTCGCGCCGCCCTCCGCCGCGAGGGACGGTTCCTGCTGGAGCTGGACGCGCTACAACCCGAGGTGGAGGCCGCGCTGGAGCAGCCCCTGGCGGCGCCGGATCGCGCGCGGCTGCTGCTCGCCCGCTGCGAGTGGTCCTTGGAGCGCAGCCTGCACAGCTCGGCCGCGCCGCTCTGGGAGGTGCTGGAGCAGGACCTGCCGCCGCACCTGGCGGTGGCCTGCGCGGTCGGGGCCAGCCGCCAGATGGCCGCGACCGGCACCCCCCGCGCCGCCTACGACGCGCTCAAACCCTGGCTGGAGCGCTGCCCCTCCGACATCGCCGGACAGCATCTGTGCGTCCGGGTCGAGCTGGTGCTGTGCAACCAGGCCCGTCAGCTCGGCTGGGTGGTGGAGGGGGAGGCGCACGCCCAACGGGCCCTGGAGCTGGCGAGCCGCCTGGGTGACGCCGGGCTCCGCGGTCAGGCCATGGGGCAGCTCTCCTTCTTCCGGATCGCGCCGTCGCAGGCGGCCGAGGCCGAGGCCCTGCTCAACGACGCCATCGCCATCCTGCGCGCCGCGGGAGAGCGCGTCGTCGCTGCGATCTTCGAGCTCAACCTGGGTGTGTCCCTGCAGATGCACGGGCGGCCCCAGGAGGCGATCGCCCGCTTCCAGGTCGCCGCCCCCGCGCTGCGACAGGAGGCGCGCCCGCTGGACGCCGCGATGTGCGAGGTCAACGAGGGCACCGCGCACCTGGTGGCCGGGGCGCCGGAGCGGGCGCTCGACCTGGCCCGGGCCACCCTCCCCGTCTTCCTCGCCGCCGTGGATCACTCGGGCGAGTGCTACGCGCGGCTGCTCCAGGGCCGCGCGGAGCTGGCGCTGGGTCGCGATCTCGACGCGGTCGCGGCGCTGCAGCGCTGCGCCGGGCTGTCGGCTCGGCTGGGCTTCCGCCGGGTGGAGGGCCACGCGCTGCGCTACCTGGCGGCGATCGACCAGCTCCGCGGGGACCACGCCGCCGCCGCGGACGGCTACCGGCGCGCCCTGCAGCTCCTGCCCTCCGACGACCTGTACGGGCGGCTGGCCATCGGGCGCTGGGCGGCCGTCCACGCCTTGGGGCTGGGGGAGGAGGCGAGCGTGGACGACCGGCCGCTGGTCTGGCTCGACCAGCGCCTGCTCGATCGGCTGCGGGGCGAGGGTTCGGTCTGAACCCGACCTGATACCCATCGATACCCGCTTGATTCTTAATATTTCCAGCTCCAACGGTACCTTATGGTCGTGCTGGCGAGCAGGTCGCTGCTCACCTACAAACCAGCCTTTCCGGAGGAAGCATGTCCGCACATCGGTCTCGTCTCGCCCTCGTCCTGGTCTCTCTCGGCGTGTCCACCCCTGCCTTCGCGGGCTGGGTGGGCGTCAACGGCACCTCCTGCGACTACACGTCCATGCAGGACGCGATCGACGCCGCCTCGCCGCGCGGCCAGATCTGGATCGCCGAGGGCAGTCACGATGATGACGGCTTTGTGTTGGACAAGGGGCTCAAGGTGGTGCGGGGCGACAGCGACTGCGCCACCGGCGGCATCAACAACGCCACGCTGGATTTCAACGGCGCGGGCCGGGGTGAGATTGCCGCCGGGGTGGAGGTCACCTTCGACAACGTCTCCTTCAAGGACGGCGTGGGCTTCCATGGCGGGAACCTGTTCATCGACTCCGGCGCGGACGTGACGATCACGAACGCGCTGTTCTCGGGTGGGGACGCGACCTCTGGCGGCGCCATCGCCGTCGACGGCGGCGCGATCCTCGAGGTCCGCGGTGGCGATTTCTGGGCGAACAACGCAGATCAGGGCGGCGCGATCTATGGGGGCGCCGGTTCAGTGGTCGATCTCGAGGGCGGCCTGGGGAACGATCTGCTGTTCTGGCTGAACACGGCGGACAACCTGGGTGGCGCGATCGACTGCTGGGGCTGCACCCTGTTCATCTCCGAGCCCCACGGTTCGCTGGGCGAAGTCCGCTTCACCAGCAACCGGTCGGACGTGGC
>CAZKWG010000656.1:0-4751 GCA_964556105.1 uncultured Enterobacterales bacterium
CGCGCCCGCCCCCTCTCCCGCGCCCGCCCCCTCTCCCGTGCCCGCGCCCGCCGTGGACCTGGGCGCCCGCGAGGAGCGCGTCCCGCTCACCCCGCTGCGCCGCACCATCGCTCGCCGCCTGGTCGAGGCCCAGCACACCGCCGCCATGCTCACCACGTTCAACGAGGTGGACATGTCTCGCGTGCTGGAGCTGCGGCAACGCTACCAGGACGCGTTCACGGCGAAGTACGGCATCAAGCTGGGCTTCATGAGCTTCTTCGTCAAGGCGGCCATCGAGGCGCTCAAGGAGTTCCCCTCCGCCAACGCCGAGCTGCAGGACGATGTCCTGGTGTACAAACGGTACTACAACATCGGCGTCGCGGTGTCGGCCCCCAAGGGCCTGGTCGTGCCCGTCGTGCGCGACGCCGACCGGCTCTCCTTCGCCGAGACCGAGCAGACGGTGGCGGAGCTCGGGAAGCGCGCCCGCGACGGCGCGCTCGCCCCGGACGACTTCCGCGACGGCACGTTCACGATCTCCAACGGGGGCGTCTTCGGCTCCCTGATGAGCACGCCGATCCTGAACCCTCCTCAGGTGGCCATTCTCGGGATGCACGCCATCCAGGAGCGCCCCGTCGGCGTGGCGGGGCAGATCGTGCTGCGGCCGATGATGTACCTCGCGCTGAGCTACGATCACCGCGTCCTGGACGGGCGCGAGGCGGTCGGCACGCTAAAGCGCATCAAGGAGCTGGTCGAGGCCCCCGAGCGCATCCTGCTCGAGGTCTGATCACGCGGCGGTCTGCGGGCGGCGGTGCTGCGCGTACAGGCGCGCCACGAAGACGCCCGCGGGCCGGGCCCGGATCTCGGCGATCTTGGTCTGGACGCCCTCGGGCAGCGTGTCCAGGGGCGGGACCGGGATGGGGTGCTCCGGAGGGACGGTGAACGGGCCCATGAGCGAAGCGAAGCTCAGGTCCGCCGCCGAGAAGCGGCCTCCGACGAGGTAGGGCCGGCCGTCGCTCAGCGCGCCCTCGACCAGGGCGAGCACGTCGGCGATCCGGCCCAGCCCGCGCGCGTTGCCGCGGGCGTGGACCGCCATCGCCTTGCGCATCAGCGCGGCCAGCAGGGGAAAGAGGAAGGAGAAGACACGCTGCTCCCAGCGCGGCGTGCCGGGCCCGAACAGCGCCAGGAGGGCGGGCTTCGCGGGGAGCAGATAGAAGTAGATGTAGCGGCGGACCGCGGGGGCGAGCGCGGTGTCGAAGCGCTCCTCCCAGCGCCGGATCTCGGCGGCCTCGGCTTCGTTCGCGCCGTACAGGCTCCGCTCCGGGTGCAGGGCGGAGAGGCGCTCCAGGATCGCGCTCGAGTCCGACAGGACCTCGCCCGTATCCAGCTTCAAGGCGGGGACCGTGCGACCGGCGCCGATGCCGAAGCTGGCGCGCCAGTGCAGGATCGGCATGTGGCCGTCCTCCTGGTAGGGCTCGCCGAAATGATCCAGCGCCCAGCGCGCCTTCTCGCAGAAGTGGCTGATCGGGATGGTGACGAAGCGGTGCACGGGGCCTCGAATTCGGTGGGACGATGCCGCGTCAGGACGATTGCCCTTGACAAGCGTGGTCGATCTGGCACCTTTACAAGCGCGGGGGGCGTTGCTCAGGGCGTCCTCAGCAGGCGTATTTCGCCATGGCGGATCCGAACAGCCATCTCCACGCAGGCGTCGAGCAGATCACGCTGGTGGAGCTCCTGGACCACGACCCTCCGGCCGCTGCTCCGGGGAGCGGCGCGGATCTGTTCGGGCGCTACCGGGTGCTCGGCCTGCTGGGAAGCGGCGGGATGGGCGCCGTTTATCGCGTCTGGGACAGCGTGCTCGAGGACGAGGTCGCGCTGAAGATGCTCAAGCGCGAGCTGCTCTCCGAGCCCGGCGTCGTCGGGCGCTTCCGGCAGGAGGTGCGGCTGGCGCGCCGGGTCACCCACCCGAACGTCGTTCGCACCTTCGATCTCGGCGAGCACGACGGGGACTACTACCTGACGATGGAGTATGTCCGCGGCCGCTCCGTTCGGCGGATCCTCGCCGAGGAGGGAGCGTTCCACGTCGAACGGGCGCTGGACGTGGCTCGCCAGACCGCGGCAGGCGTGGCGGCGGCGCACGCGGCCGGCGTTCTCCACTGTGACTTGAAGCCAGACAACCTGCTGCTCGATGAGGGCGGGCGGGTGGCGATCACGGACTTCGGCATCGCCCGCGCCATGGGCGGTCGGGACGGGATCATCGCGGGGACGCCGTCGTTCATGGCGCCCGAGCTCGCCGAGCGCGGCGTCGCGGGGGCCGCGACCGACCTCTACGCCCTGGGCGTCGTCCTCTTCGAGATCTCCACGGGGAAGAACCCCTGGATGGACCCCGAGCTGCGCCGTCGCCCGGAGCTCCGCCTGTTGCACGCGGCCCCGGATCCGCGACAGGTGGCGCGCGTGCAAGACGCGCTGGCGGAGATCATCCTCGGCCTGCTGGCCCCGCTGCCCGAGGGGAGGCCGGTCTCCGCCGCGGAGGTGGTGGAGCGCCTCGCGGACATCGAGGCGTCGGCCTCCCGCCGTGGAACCCCGAGCCCACGGGGGGCCGTGCCGGCGCCGGGGACGCCCTCGCTGGCGGTGCTGCCCTTCCACAACGCCGGAGCGCCGGAGGACGCGCACCTCGCCGAGGGGCTCACCGAGGAGATCATCGACGCGCTCTCCGCGACGCGGGGCCTGCGCGTTCGCCCCCTCTCCTCGACCATGGGGGCGCAGATCGAGGGCGGCGCGCTGGGCGCCGGCCGGGCGCTGGAGGTACAAGCGGTGGTGGAGGGCACCGTCCGCCGCCGCGCTGGCGAGGTGGTGCTGGCGGTCAGGCTGATCGGGGTCAGCGACGGCTTTCAGCTCTGGGCGCGGCGCTTCCGCTGCGGCACCGGGGACGCCCTGATGGTGGCCGATGAGGTCGCGCAGGCCGTCGCCAGCGCGCTCACCGCCGAGCTGGCGCAGTCCTCGCGCGTGGTCGGCTCGGACCCCGTAGCCTTGGAGCTCTACCTCCGCGCGCGCCACCTGCTGCGCTCGGGCTGGGACCTCGGCGCGGGCGAGGCCGTCGCGCTGCTGGAGCAGGCGCTGGCGCGGCGCCCCGATCACCCGGACGCGCTGGCGACCTACGCGATGGCCCTGGCGCGGCAGGCCTTCTTCGAGCAGCGCACGGGCCGCCTGCTGGCCGAGACCATGGAGCAGGTGCGGCACGCGGCGAATCAGGCGGTGCGGCTGGCGCCGGACCAGGGCGACGCCTGGCTCGCGCTGGCCAACGCGCAGCTCTACTCGGGGCACGTGCCGGAGGCGGCGCGGGCGCTGCTCGAGGCGGTGCGCCGGGCGCCGGGGCTGTTCCGGGCCCAGCAGATGCTCGGCAGCCTGAGCATGGAGATCGGCCGCACGGATGCGGCCATTCAGCATCTGCAAGCGGCGCTGTCCATCGATCCGAACGGGATCCAGGCGCGGATGGACCTCGCCCGAGGCTACGCGCTCCTGGGCCTGTGGGGGCAGGCGGATGAGCAGCTCGTCGGGGCGGCGCGCGGCACCACGGCCGAGGAGGTCCGCCTCCTCACCCTGGCCCGCCTCTCGCTGTGGGCGCCCGGGCGCACGTTCGAGACCTCCGAGCGGCCGCTGTCGGGGACCGCGGCCTCGCAGATGGTCGGCCAGGCGATCGAGGGCTTCAGGACGATCTTCGAGCAGGGGAGGATGCCGCCTCAGCTCGAGGAGCAGGCGGCCAGCCCGCCGGCCAACGATCTTGGGGTGATGCGGGCCGTGCGCGGGCAGCTCCTGGCGGAGATGCTGGGCGCGGTCGGCAAGGTGGACCTGGCCGTGGGCGTGCTGCAGGGCGCGGTGGACGCGGGCTTGACGGACCTGCTCTGGCTGGAGCGCTGTCCGGTGCTGGCTCCGCTGCGCCTGCACCCGGGGTGGTCGAACCTGCACGCGGTCGTCGCGGGGCGGGCCGCGACCATCCGGGCGGCGCTGGACGGGCGCTGACTACTGGATGTTGTCCTGCTGGTGGCTCTCGAAGACGGCGTCCGAGGTCACCGCCGTCAGGCAGAGCAGCACGAAGCCGCGCGCCTGGTGCTCGTCCTCCAGCACGTACTGCTCGCCCATCTCGACCTGGCCGGAGATCGTCTTGCCGGAGCAGGTCAGGCAGCCGCCGGAGCGGCAGGAGTAGGGCAGCTCGAAGCCCGCGCGCTCGGCGCCCTCCAGCACGTACTCGCCGGGCTGGCACTCGAAGCTCACGTCCAGGTTCTCAGCCTCGTTGTAGACGCGCACCTGGAAGCCCTGCCCGCTGGACTCGAACTTCGGGCGGTGGTGGGCGTTGCGCACGGGCGCGTCAGAGGTCTCGACGTCGGACGCGTAGACCACGGGGCTCTTCGCCGGCTGCGGCTCGGGCGCAGGCGGGGGGGCGACGACGTCAGGCTCCGGCTCGGGCTCGGGCTCGGGTGGGGCGACGACCACAGGCTCGGGCACGGGCTCGGGTACAGGCTCGGGCTCGGGTGGGGCGACGACCTCAGGCTCGGGCTCGGGCGGAGGCGCTGGCGCGGGCGGAGGCGCTGGCGCGGGCGGAGGCGCGGGCGGAGGGGCGGCGACGGGTCTGGGCTCGGGCGGAGGCGGCGCAGCCTGAGCATTCGGGGCGCGATCACCGATTCCGAGGACGGACTTCACGGTGCTCTTCAGGCGGCTTCTCAGTCCCATGCGTGGCTCTCGGGCGAAGGACGGTGAGCTCCCGCAGACAGGGCGGG
>CAZKWG010000657.1:0-4749 GCA_964556105.1 uncultured Enterobacterales bacterium
GGCGCTTCCCGGCGAGGGCGTGCGGCGGCTCCTGGTGGTCGTGCCCTCCTTCGTCGCCGACTGCCTGGAGACGCTGGAGGAGGTGGCGATGCGCGGGCGGGAGAGCTTCCTGGCGGCCGGCGGCGAGACCTTCGTGGTCGCGCCCTGCCCGAACGACGACCCACGCTTCCTGGACGCCCTCGCCGGGCTCGTGCGGGCCCGCATCGGAGAGAGCCCATGACCGCGCAGCCCCAGGTCCTGCAGCCCAGCGCCGAGCTGCTCCGCCGCCACAGCGGCGCCGGTCCCCGCTACACCAGCTACCCCACCGCGCCGGTCTGGACCCCGGACCTGCCCGAGGCTGCGCTGCACGAGGCGCTCCAGCGCGCGCGCCAGCCGCTCTCCGTCTATGTGCACGTCCCCTTCTGCGTCGAGCAGTGCACGTTCTGCGGCTGCAACATGGTCGTCGCCCGCCGCCAGGACGCCGGCGACCGCTACCTGGACGCCCTCGCCCGCCGCCTGGAGCGCCTGCCCCTCGCTCAGGGTCAGGTGCAGGTGGCACGCATTCACCTGGGCGGCGGCACCCCCACCTGGCTGAGCGAGCGGCAGCTCGAGCGCCTCTACACGATCCTCTTCGAGCGCTTCCAGCCCATCCCCGGCGCCGAGCTCTCCGTGGAGGCCGACCCGGAGGTCACCCGCGACGAGCAGGTCCACGCGCTGGCGGCGCTGGGCGTCACGCGCCTGAGCATGGGCGTGCAGAGCTTCGACCCGATCGTCCTCGCCGCCGTGAACCGCCCTCAGCAGCACACGCGCGTCGCGGCGCTGATGGCGCTCTGCCGCGCGCTCGGGATGCGCAGCCTCAACCTGGACTTGATGTACGGGCTGCCCCTCCAGAGCCTGGAGAGCTTCCGGGACACCTTGAGCAAGACCCTGGAGATGAGCCCGGATCGGCTGGCCGTCTTCGGCTACGCCCACGTCCCCTGGCTCAAGTCCCACCAGAAGAAGATCGCGACCGAGGACCTGCCCGGGCCCGTCGCCCGCATGGAGCTCTTCCTGCTGGCCCACGCCCTGCTCACGGAGCGCGGCTACCAGGCCATCGGCATGGACCACTTCGCGCTCGCCGACGACGATCTCGCGGTCGCCCAGCGCGAGGAGCGCCTGCACCGCAACTTCATGGGCTACACCACCCGCCCCGACCTGGCGCTGCTGGGCCTCGGGATGAGCGCGATCAGCGAGGTGGACGGCGTCTATGCCCAGGAGCACAGCCATCTGGCCGCGTGGTGGCGCGCCGTCGAGGGCGATGGCCCCCTGCTGGAGAAGGGCTGCGTGCTCAGCGCCGAGGATCGCCTGCGGCGGGACGTCATCTTCGGCCTCATGTGCAATCTGGTGGTCGATAAAGCCGCCATCGCCGCCAGGCACGGGCTCGACTTCGACGAGCACTTCGCGTCCGAGCTCTCCCGCCTCGTGCCGCTCGCGGACGAGGGCCTGGTGGCGCTGCGCCCCGACCGCGTCCAGGTGACGCCGCTCGGGCGGCTGCTGGTGCGAAACGTGGCGATGATCTTCGATCCCTCGCTGCAGAAGCCGGCCGCGGGCCCCCGCTTCTCGCAGACCGTCTGATGCGCGTCGTCGTCGTCGGCGCGGGCGTCAGCGGGCTGGCGGCCGCCACCTTCCTGGCGGGGCGCGGGGCCGAGGTCACCGTGCTGGAGGCCGCGCCGCTGCCAGGCGGCAACGTCCGCAGCCTGCGCGAGGACGGCTACGTGGTGGACCAGGCGGCCAACGGCTGGCTGGACAGCGAGCCGGCCATGACGCGCCTGCTCGAGCAGACGGGGCTCACCGACCAGATCGTCCCGGCCAGCGGCCGCTACAACCGTCGGTGGATCTTCGCCGACGGTCGCGCCCACCCGCTGCCCGGCTCACCGCCGGCCTTCCTGAAGAGCGGGCTGCTGTCCTGGGCGGAGAAGCTGCGCCTCATGATGGAGCTGCTCGTCCCCCGCGGCGGCGGCCCGGACGAGACGGTGGCGGCCTTCGCCCAGCGACGCCTCGGGCCGGCGGCGGTGGACCGCCTCGTGGCGCCGATGGTGGCGGGCGTCTTCGGCGGAGACGCGGAGAACACGGCCCTGGAGGCCGCCTTCCCCCGCATGGTCGCGCTGGAGCGCGAGCACCGCAGCCTGATCCTGGCGATGATCCGCCTCGGTCGGGGGGGCGCGCCTCCCGGGCGGCTCCAGACGCTCCGGGGTGGCGCGGGGGCGCTGCCCGAGGCGCTGGCCCTGCGGCTGGGCGCGCGGCTGCGCTGCGGGGTTCCGGTCACCGGTCTGGCGCGGGCGGGCGAGGCCTGGCGTGTGCAGACCGCGGACGGCGCGGTGGAGGCCGACGCGGTCGTGCTGGCGACGCCGGCTCACGCGCAGGCGGCGCTGCTGGGCGGGCTGGACGCGGAGGCGGCCGCGGCGCTGGCGGCTGTGCCCTACGCCCCCATCGCCGTCGTCGCCCTGGCCTTCGAGCCGGGGGCCTTCGCGACGCCGCCGGACGGCTTCGGCGTCCTCGCGGCGCGGGGCGCGGATCTCGGCGTGCTCGGCGCGCTCTACGCGAGCTGCATCTTCCCTGAGCAGGCTCCCGAGGGCCACGTGCTGGTGCGGCTGATGCTGGGCGGCGCGACCGATCCCGCGGCGGCGGCCCTGGACGCCCAGGCGCTCGAGGGTCGCGCGCTCGCGGCGGTGGAGCGGCTGCTCGGGCCGCCCAGGTCAGGGCCGGCGCGGCGCTGGCTGTTCCGCCACCCGCGCGGGATCCCGCAGTATACGCCGGGTCATCTGGGGCGCGTCGCCGCGGCGCGGGCGGCGGAGGCGCGGCTGCCGGGCCTGCTCCTGACGGGGAACCACCTGGAGGGGATCGGCGTGAAGGACTGCGCGAAGGCGGGGGAGCGGGTGGCGACGGCGCTGCTGGGCTGAGCGGCCTCAGCCGAGCGCCTGCGCCGCCTCCACCAGCACGCCGCGCAGCCAGGCGTCCTCGGGCGAGGCGTCCAGGCGCGGGTGCCAGGCCAGGTGCAGCGTGTAGTCCTCGACCGGCAGCGGCGTCGGCCAGCGCAGGAGCGGCAGGCGGTGAGCGGTCGCGGTGACCAGCCGGCGCGAGATGGTGAGCAGCAGATCGCTCTCCGTGACGTGCCAGATCGCGGCGAGGAAGTGCGGGACCGTGCGCGCGACGCGGCGGCGCAGACCCGCCTCGGCCAGGAGCCCGTCGATGGTCCCGCTGGGGGTGCCGCGGGGCGCGACCAGCAGGTGATCCTCGGCCAGAAAGGCGTCCAGGGACAGCTTGCTCCCCGCCAGGCGAGGGTGGCCGGAGCGGGCCACCGTGACGAAGCCGTCGTCGAAGAGCCGCCGCTGGCGCAGCTCGGGCGGCGCCTCGGGAAACACGCCGATCGCCGCGTCCACCGCGCCGTTTCGCAGGTCCTCCATCGTGTCGGATTGCAGCGGGCAGAGGTAGAGGTCTACCCCGGGCGCCTGGGCGCGCAGCCTGGCCTCGACCTGAGGGAGCAGGACCGTGGAGACGTGGTCGGTGCAGACCAGCCGGAAGGGGCGGCGCAGGCTGGCCGGGTCGAGCCGCCCGGGCGCCTCGAGCAGGCGGCGCGCGCCGCTGAGGACCGCGCGCAGCGGGACGATCAGGGCCTCCGCCCGCGGGGTCAGCACCATGTCCCGCCCGGCGCGCACCAGCAGCTCGTCCTCCAGCAGCGCGCGCAGCCGGCCCAGCGTGTGGCTCATCGCCGAGGGCGTGACGTGGGCCCGCCGCGCCGCCCCGCGCACGGAGCGCGCGTCGAGCAGCAGATCCAGCGCGACGAGCAGGTTGAGGTCTACCGCGCTCAGCTCCATGACTGTTCGATCTCCTTCATGGCGTATCTGAACACGTTCGACTCGATTCATCCATGGCGCGGACCTATCTTCCAGGTGCGACCTCCGACTCACCCCCCTGGAGCACCCCATGAGCGGCAACCTCAACGTCACGCGCCCCGACCGCAAGAAGGCGATCCTCCTCATCGCCGCCAACCCCGCCGTCTCCAAGACCACCGGCTGGCCCGTCGGCTTCTGGTGGGCCGAGCTGACCCATCCCTACTGGGCCTTCGTCGAGGCCGGCTACACCGTGGAGATCCGCAGCCCGGACGGCGGGGCCCTGGTGGCCGACGGCTACTCCGACCCGGAGGACGCCAGCGGCTACTCCGCCCATGACATCCTCTCGCTGGGCTTCAAACATTCGCCCGCCCACGCCGCCTTGCTGGCCGAGACGAAGAGCATCGACGACGTCGATGTCTCGGCCTATGACGCCGTCTTCGTCGCGGGCGGCCAGTCGCCGATGGTCACCTTCCCGGGCAACACGAAGCTGCAGGACCTGCTGGCGCGCTTCTTCGAGGCCGGCAAGGTCACGGCCCTGGTCTGCCACGCCACCTGCGCCCTGCTGGAGACCCGGCTCAAGAGCGGCGATCTGCTGGTCAAAGGCCGGACCTGGACCGGATTCGCCGACAGCGAGGAGCGGTACGCGGACGGCTTCGTCGGGATGCGCATCCAGCCCTTCTGGATCGAGGAGGCGGCGCGCAAGCTGCCGGACACGAACTTCATCGTGGACCAGATGTTCCGCGACTTCGCCGTGCGGGACGGCCTCCTGGTGACCGGCCAGCAGCAGTTCTCCGGGGCGGCGGCGGCCAGGCTGGTGATCGAGGCGCTGGGGCGCTGATCGGCAGGGCAGGGCGGGCCGGCCATCTGCTATCCTCGCCCCACCATGGCCCTCCGCTCC
>CAZKWG010000658.1:0-3554 GCA_964556105.1 uncultured Enterobacterales bacterium
GAGCTGGACCAGGCGGGTCGACTGCACCTGCGCGGGCGACGCTCGACGCTGATCATCACCGGCGGCGAGAACGTCTCCCCCGAGGAGGTCGAGGCCGTCCTGCTGGAGCTGCCCGGCGTGCGCGCGGCCGTGGTGTTCGGGGTGCCGGACCCCGTGTGGGGACAGCAGGTGGGCGCGGCGGTAGTGCTGGCGGACGGGGTGCTGGCGGACGGGGTGCTGGCGGACGGGGCGCTGGAGACGGTGATCGCGCAGGCCAGGGAGCGCCTCGCCCCTCACCGCCGACCGCGGCGCTGGGCTGTGCTCGACGCGCTGCCGCTGGGGCCGAGCGGCAAGGTGGACCGGGGCGCCGCGCTCGGGCTTGCGCTGAGGCAGCTTCAGGACGACTGAGGGCTCAAGGCCGCGATCGCCCGGGTGATCGCGTCAGGCAGCGGGGTGGGCCTCCCCTCCGACAGGCACACGTGGACGGTCTGCCCCACGGCGACGGGCTCCTCCCCACGATCGACGCGGTAGCCGAGCCGCATCGAGGAGCGGCCGTGGGCGCCCAGCACGACGCGCACCTGGACGGCGTCCCCGAAGCGCAGGGGCCGCAAGAACTCGGCGTTACACTCCGCGATGGGCGCGATCCAGCGCCGCTCGCGGATCACGTCGGGGAGCGGCGTGCCAGCGGCGTCCAGCCAGGAGACGAAGGCGTCATGCATGTAGGCCAGGAAGGTCGGGAAGAAGACCACGCCGGCCGCATCGACCTCCTGGAAGCGCACCACCACGGTGAGGGCGTGGCCCGGTCCGGCCTGAAGCAGCGACTCGCGCGAGAACGGGGGGAGCATCGGACCTCCGAGCGCGCTCCGACCCGAGCGCGGGCCGGATCCCAGAAACTCAAAGGCAGAAAGGCCGATCCTCGCGCTTGCAAGGACCGGCCTGAGTGAGATGGATGCGGGGGCCAGATTTGAACTGACGACCTTCGGGTTATGAGCCCGACGAGCTACCGAACTGCTCCACCCCGCGTCGATGTCGAGCGCCGCGTGTGAGGCGGTAGCTCGCGAGGTCTTCCTGGTCGCCCTCTCAGGCTTCCCGTTCCGACCACCCGGGTCACCCCGAGCCCCAGCCATTTACTCACCCCTCCGGGATGCGTCAAGCGATCTCGCGCCGAATCTTCACGTACATCTGGTGGAAGCCCGCGATACCTCCGAACAAAGCACCGATCTCCTCGACCTTCACGCGCGCCATCTGATCGGCGTGGCTGACCTGATGGGAGGGCAGGTTCTGAAGGGCGTCGGCGAAGGCCTCGTCGAACGAGAGCGCGGGGGAGAAGCCGGTGGCGCTGTGGACGATCGGGCCCTCGTGCGGGGTGGCGACGGGGGGCTGGCCCTGCAGCGCGGGATCGGCGAAGCCCACGCGGTCGGTGCGCACGGGCACGCGGTCGGCGCCCTCCGCGTGGACCACCTCCACCTCCAAGGGCACGCTCTCGACCTCGAAGAGCTCGCCGTAGCGGAAGGGGGTGACGACCTGCGGCCACATCCCGGCGCGGGCGCGGCGGACCACCTGGAAGGACAGCAGGCCCTCGTGGCTGGGCCGCTGCTCGATGTCCACGTCGTAGCCGGGGTTGGGCAGGGAGCCCTCGACCACGACGACGAGGTGGTCGAGGAATTTGTAGGACTCGATCTTCGTGCGCTGACAGAGCAGGCTGCGCTTCTTGGGCATGGACGCTCCCGAGGTCCGAGGTCAGCGACAGCATAGCGGATGCGACCGGATTATGCGGCGCGTATGTCTGCCACACCCCTGTTGACCCGGGCGGAGGCCACGCGCTTCCACGAGACCTCACGACACGCCGACGTCATGCGCTTTCTCGCAGCGCTGGAAGGCTGGCAGGACCCGCGGATGCGCCTGAGCACCTTCGGCGAGAGCCCCGAGGGGCGCGCCCTGCCGCTGGTCGTGCTCTCCGCGCACGGCGCCCACACGCCGGAGGCCGCGCACGCGCTCGGGCTGCCCGTGATGCTGGTGATCAACGGCATCCACGCCGGGGAGGTCGAGGGCAAGGAGGCCAGCCAGGCCTGGATGCGGGACCTGCTGTCAGGCCCGGCGGGGGCGCTGCTGGAGCACCTGACGCTCGTGGTGGTGCCGCTGTTCAACCCGGACGGCAACGACCGCATCGACCCGGCCAACCGCAAGCTGGACATCAAGCGCCTGTTCGGCCAGATCGGCCCCGACACCGGCGTGGGCACGCGCACGAACGCGACCGGCATCAACCTGAACCGCGACTACCTGCGCCAGGACGCGCCGGAGATGCGGCTGATGACCCGGGAGGTCTACCAGCGCTGGCGGCCGCACCTGACCGTGGACTGTCACGCCACCAACGGCTCCATCCACCGTTACGCGCTCACCTACGACACGCCCCACACCAGCGGCAGCGGACGGCCGGAGCCCATCGCCTACGCGCGCCAGCAGCTGCTGCCCGAGATCACCCGCCGGGTGCGCGCCGAGCACGGCCTGGAGATGTTCTTCTACGGCAACTTCGTCCGCGACGAGGGCGGCGAGGACCCGGGCTGGATGACCTACACCCACCACCCGCGCTTCGGGGCGAATTACCGCGGTCTGACGAACCGGATCGACCTGCTGGCCGAGACCTACAGCTACCTGCCCTTTCCCGAGCGCGTCCACGCCACGCGCAGCTTCCTCGAGGCCACCGCCGGGCTGGTCGCCGAGCGCGGCCCAGAGATCGTCGCCCTGGTCAACGGCTGCGAGGCCCCGCCCGAGCGCGTCGCGGTGCGCTACCGGCTGGCGCCCGAGGACGAGCCGGTGGAGATCCTCACGCGAGAGCCCTACGCGCTCGACGGGGAGCCCGTGACCGTCACGGTGCCCCACTACGCCCGCTTCGTCGGCGCCGAGATCGTGGACCGACCCTTCGCGTATGTCCTGCCCGAGGATCTGGTCGCGCGGCTGGCAGGGCACGGGCTCCGGATCACCCGCCTGCCCGAGGACACCACCGTGGAGCTGGACGAGGCCACCGTCACCGCCGTCAGCAGCCCCGCCTCCCGCGGCATCCTGGAGAGCTCGCTGGGCGAGCGGCTCATCGACGTGGAGCACCGCACGGTCTCGCGCCGCCTGCCGGCGGGGACGGCGCTGGTGGAGACGGCGCAGCCCAACGGCGCGGTGGCCGTCTACCTGTGCGAGGCGAAGAGCGACGACGGGATCATCGCCTGTGGGTGGACTCCCGAGCCGGCGGTCGGCGAGCGATTCCCCGTCCACCGGCTCGTGTCTCCGCGCTGATCCGCCCCTTCGTCGCGCCTTACTGCAGCGTGATCACGGCGCGGATCGCCTCGCCGTGGTGCATCAGGTCAAAGGCCTCGTTGATGCGATCCAGCGGCAGGCGGTGGGTGATCAGGCTGTCGATGTCGATCTTGCCGCTCAGGTACCAGTCCACGTAGCGGGGCAGCTCGGTGCGACCGCGCACACCGCCGAAGGCCGAGCCCTTCCAGACGCGCCCGGTGACGAGCTGGAAGGGGCGTGTGCTGATCTCCTCGCCCGCGCCGGCCACGCCGATGATCACGCTGGTGCCC
>CAZKWG010000658.1:3564-4729 GCA_964556105.1 uncultured Enterobacterales bacterium
GTGACAGCACTCCAGCGCCTGGCGCATCAGGGTGGGCGTTCCCACACACTCAAACGAGTAGTCCGCGCCGCCGCCCGTGAGGCGGACGAGGTGGGCGACCAGATCGCCGTCCACGTCGCGCGGGTTGACGAAGTGGGTGATGCCGAACTGGCGGGCGATGGCCTCACGCGCGGGGTTGATGTCCACGCCGACGATCATCGCGGCGCCCGCCATCCGCGCGCCCTGCACCACGTTCAGGCCCACGCCGCCCATCCCGAAGACGACGACGGTGTCGCCGACGCCGACGCCCGCGGTGTTGATCGCCGCGCCGATGCCCGTGGGAACGCCGCAGCCCAGCAGGCAGACCACGTCCAGCGGCGCCTCCTTCGGCACCTTCGCCAACGAGATCTCCGGCAGGACCGTGTGCGTGGCGAAGGTGGAGGTGCCCATGAAGTGGTGGATCATCTCTTTGCCGCTGGACAGGCGGCTGGTGCCGTCGGGCATCAGGCCGCGGCCCTGGGTCTCGCGGATGCACTGGCAGAGGTTGGTCTTACCGGACAGGCAGAACTTGCAGGCGCGGCACTCCGGGACGTAGAGCGGGACGACGTGATCGCCGCGCTTCAGGCTGGTCACGCCGGGGCCGACGTCCACGACGACGCCGGCGCCCTCGTGCCCGAGCACGCTGGGGAAGAGGCCCTCCGGGTCCTTGCCGGAGAGGGTGTAGGCGTCGGTGTGGCAGACGCCGGTGGCATGCAGCTCGACCAGGACCTCGCCCGCCTTCGGGCCGTCGAGGTTGATGGTCTCGATGCTCAGCGGCTGACCGGGGGCGCGGGCGACGGCGGCGCGAATGTCCATGGGGGCCTCCTGCGGGGATGGAGGGCGAATCTAACGGCCTCCACCGGCGCGCGCAGGAGACGACCCGCTCAAGCCCGGGACAGCAGGTTCTCCGGCCCGAAGGCCCGCGGGAGCAGCTCGCCCAGGGTCTGGACGCTGGCCAGCGTCCCGTCGGCGTGCCCGATGACCACGCGCAGATCGGCGCCGCCAAAATCGTAGAGCACCTGCCGGCAGGCCCCGCAGGGGGAGGCGGGCGGGTCATCCTCGGTCACCACGGCGACCGCGACGACGCGGGTGTCGCCCTCGCTGACGGCCTTGAAGATCGCCACGCGCTCGGCGCAGCAGGTGAGCG
>CAZKWG010000659.1:0-4725 GCA_964556105.1 uncultured Enterobacterales bacterium
CCCCCTCCCCCCTCCGTGGGGGAGGCGCCCCCGTCAGGGGGCGGTGGGGGGTCGGGTGCTCTCCAGCCGCGCTCCGAACAACCGAATACACTGAGCCCACCCTCTCCCCGATCGACCCGATGAACCCCGACTGGAACTACAGCCCGCCGGCCGACCCGCTGGTCGAGGTCTACGCCGACCGCGATCTGGTCATCGTCGACAAGCCGGCCGGGCTGCTCTCCGTCCCCGGCCGCGGGCCGCAGCTCGCGGACAGCGCGCTCGCCCGCGTCGTCGCTCGGCACGCCGCCGCGTACGCCGCGCACCGCCTCGACCTCGACACGTCGGGGCTGCTGGTCTTCGCGCTGCGCCGCAAGGCCGAAGCCGAGCTTCATCGCCAGTTCCGTGAGCGTCTCGTCACCAAGCGCTACCTGGCTCGCGTCGCCGGCCACCCGCGCCAGGACGCGGGGCTCATCGACCTCGCCCTCTCGCTGGAGGAGGGCGCGCCGCGCTCGCGCCTCGATCCCGCCGGTCGCCCGGCGCGCACCTCCTGGCGTGTGCGCTCCCGCGACGCCGACGGCACGAGCCTCCTGGAGCTGCTCCCCGAGACGGGCCGCTCGCACCAGCTCCGGCTCCATCTGCTGGCGATCGGGCACCCCATCCTGGGAGATCGCCTGTACGCGCCGGCGGAGGTGCGCGCCGCCGCGCCGCGCCTCCTGCTCCACGCCGCCGAGATCACGTTCAACCATCCCTATCACGGCGATCGGCGCACCTTCTCCTCGCCGCTGCCCTTTCGCTGAGCCCGCCGTCGCCGGACGCGCTCAGCGCGCGCCCGACTCGCGCAGCACCGGGATCCGCTCACAGGCCGCCTTCACCAGCGGCATCTTCGGCTCGAGCTCCTCCATCGTCCAGCGCATCGCCTGCACGAGGTGCTCGGGCGGGGGCAGGAGGTTGAGCGGCGAGAGCCTGCGCTGCAGCGGGATGTAGAGGTTCGCGTAGGGGATGTTCTTGACGACGTTCATCCGCGCGATCTGCTGGAGCGGGTACATCAGCACGTTCCGCCGCTGCGGCGAGAAGCAGTCGATGGCCAGGATGAAGGGGTTTCGCCCGCCCACATTGCCGTTCATGACGTGCTGAAAGGCCGGTCGGGCCGGCACGTTGTTGACGAGCCCGCCCTCCGTGAGGCGCGTCAGCCCGACCTCGGCGTAGAGCCTGTCCAGCAGGCGCTTCATCCGCGCGTCGTCGCGGTAGATGTCGTAGTGGATGAGCCCGGTGACGGCGGCCGAGAAGCCCGCCGCGTCCAGCACGTCGGCGTCCAGGGTCAGCGGGTCGCCGCCGAAGACGATCTCGCGCAGCGTCTCGGGCTCGCCGATCATCTCGCGGGCGATGCTGGCCAGCTTCCCGAGCCGCATCATCGCGCTGGGCTTGAGGATCTGGCGGACGTCCACCGCCTCGTCCAGGAAGTGCTCGAAGTAGTCCAGATCGTGCTTCAGGCCGCCGACCGTCAGGCCGGTCGCTACAATCAGGAGTGGAACGGGCAGCTCACGAAAGGTCAGCGCGTGGCCGCCCCCGTCCTGGAAGAGGTGGCCGATGGCGCCGCGCAGGTAGAGGCGCAGGCTGGCGGGCAGCCCATAGATGCTCGGCGCGTCCTTCTTCACCCGGAAGACGGTGTTCCAGGAGAGCCGCCGCGCCGCCGCCATCAGCGTGCCGCCGTCGAAGCCGAAGTGACGCGCCCGGAACAGGCCCATCAGGCCGCCCATCGAGGTGCCCGCCAGCAGGGCCGGCTGGAGACGGTGCCGATGGAGCAGCGCGTAGGCCCCCGCGTAGCCGTATCCGCTGCCGCCGCCGCCGCCGCAGACCACGACGAGCTGGCGGGTGCAGATCTCCTCTTCGAGCGCGGCCCGGTCGATGTCCCCGCGGGCCAGGAGGCGGGCTCGCTGCTCGCGCGTCGCGGCCACCAGGCTGGGGAGCACGCGGATCGCCCCCCACAAGGTCGCGTCCTGGGCGAGGTGCGGGCGCAGCGCCTCGATCACCCGCCAGCGATGCGCCGAGAGCGCGCCGCTCACGTCTACCGTCCGCCCGTCCGCGCCCGTGAACGTCGTCAGCCGGGCGAAGGAGAGCACGTAGCGCAGCGCCCCCAGCAGCTCCGCGCTGACCTCCCCGGGGCGGGCGAGATCGCGCTCGAGCACGGCGAGCTCGAGCTCGTCGAGGGGCTTGCGGATCTCGAGACGTGGATCTTCCACCGGGGACAGGCTCCTGGCTGTAGGAGAGTTTAGCGCGGCGGGCAGGTGTCGTCTCTGTGACGGCGCGGGCGCTGGGGCCAGCCTCAGGCGGCCCCGAACCAGTCCACGACCTCCAGCCCCGCTACGCGGCCGAACTCCCGCGTGTTCCGCGTGACCAGCGTCCCGCGATGGGCCAGCGCTACACCGGCGATCAACGTGTCCATCGGCCCGATCGGCGTCCCGGCGATCTCCAGCGCGGCTCGGATCCTGGCGGCGGCTCTCGCCTCGGCCAGCCCAAAGGGCAGCACCGTCACCAGATCCAGCAGCCGGTCGAGCTGGGCGCGGCGGCGTGCGGGCTCGCTGGACTTCGCGAGGCCCACCTCCAGCTCGTAGAGCACGATGGTCGGGATGGCGACCTCGGCGGGTGGTGTGGCGAGCAGGCGCGCGCTGACCTCCCCTTCGCCCTTGAAGAAGTAGATCAGGCTGTTGGTGTCGAGGACGAACATCAGAGCTCCTCGCGCGGCGCGTCCTGCGCCTGCGTCGCGCGGAGCTCCTCGGCCGTCGGCAGATCGCGCCAGGCGCCCGCCAGCGCGGCCACGTCGTCGGGCCACTCGGAGCGCGTCCGATCCCGCACCAGGCGCGCCATCCAGGCGCTCACCGAGAGGCCGGCGGCCTCTGCCGCGGCCCGCGTGCGCGCGAGCAGGTCGTCATCCAGGTAGATGGTCACCTGAGCCATGCGGCCTCCACGTATAGGTGGACTTATATCATGTTCCGGGTGGCTCCCAGAACGCCCGCAGCGCCTCCGCCGGCTTCGTCGTGCGCTGCGGCGTCCACTCCGGCGGGAAGAAGCTCTGGATCTCGTACTGCAGGAAGCGGCGATCGATGAGCACGATGGCGCCCCGGTCCTCCGGCGTGCGGATGACCCGCCCGGCCGCCTGCACGACCCGCGCCAGACCGGGCACCAGCCAGGCGTAGCGGTGCCCCTCGCCGTAGCGGGTCTCGTACCACTGCTCGAGCAGCTTGCGCTCCAGGGTCAGCGCCGGCAGGCCCAGGCCGACGATGATCGCGCCCAGCAGGCCGTCTCCGGGCAGGTCCACCCCCTCCGAGAAGACCCCGCCCAGCACGCCCATCAGCACGCTGCGCCCGCCCTGCTGCAGGGTCTGGAGCGTCTCGGCGCGCGCGGCGTCGCTCATGCCGCGGGTCTGGGTGAGGAGGAGCCGGTCGCCCAGGTCGAGCAGGGGCGTCAGGTCGTCCCGCAGGGCGAAGCTGGAGAAGAAGACGGCGACGTTGCCGGGGATGGCGGCCAGCGCGTCCGAGATGATGGTCGCCGTGGCCTCGCGGTCGCGGGCGCGGTGCTTGAAGGCCGCGGTGACGCTGGGCACGATGAGGACGCGGCGGTGCTCGGGCGGGAAGGGGCTCTGCTCGCGCACGACCTCCACCCGGCCGGGCTCGAGCCCGAGCATGTCCTGGTAGAAGCGGGCGGGCTCCAAGGTGGCGGAGAGGGCGACGCTGGCGCGCAGGGCGGCGAAGAGCGGGCCCAGCAGGGGAGAGGGGTCGCGGCAGAGCAGGCGCAGGCCGCCCAGCTCGCCCACGGGCCGGGTCCAGATGGCGATGGTCTCGTCGCCGGCGCGCTCCAAGGCGCCGCGCATGCGCAGGACGGCGCGGGCGAGGGTCTGCCAGGCGTCGTCCTCGCGGAGCTGCTCGCCGAAGACGGTGCGCAGGCGGTAGAGGGCGTAGGGCAGCGCCAGAGCCTCGGCGGACTCGGCCAGATCGCGGGCGCGCTGGAGCAGCGGGCGGTCGATGGCCAGGGCCACCTCGCCCTCGCCCCAGGTCACGCCGTCGTCGCCGCCCCAGGCGGCCGGGTCCTCGCCGCCGACGCGCTCCCAGCCCTCCGAGAGCCAGACGCGGACCTCGCGCGCCCAGGCGCGGAAGGGCTCGGCCTCCTCGTCCTGCGCTGCGACGTGGGCGGCCTGCTCGGCCAGGGTGAGGGGCAGGCTGGGGCTCAGGTAGCCCATGGCGCGGTCGGGCAGGTTGTGGGCCTCGTCTACGACGGCGATCCACGGGCCCAGGCCCTCCTCGAAAACGCGCGTCGGACGGACGGACGGATCAAAGAGGTAGTTGTAGTCGCCGATGACCAGGTCGGCCCCGCTGCCCAGGTCCAGGCTGAGCGCGTGCGGGCAGCAGGTGGTCTCGCGCCCGATCTCCACCACGTCGTCGGCGCGCAGGTGTCGGCCCGTCCAGGCGGCGTCGGGCAGGCCGCGATCGCGCAGGCGGTCGTGATAGCCGGCGGCGAAGCGGCAGGCGTCGGCGCGGCAGATCACGGCCTCGTTCAGGCAGGAGCGCTCGCGGGCGCGCAGCGAGACGGCGCGGATGGGCAGGCCGCGGGCGATCATCGCCGCGACGGTCTCCTCGGCCAGCTTCTGTTGGGTGCCGCGCGCGGTGGCGAAGAAGACGCGCGCGTCCGTCCGAAAGGCGACCTGCAGGGCCGCGTAGAGCGCGCTGGCCGTCTTGCCCAGCCCGGTCGGCG
>CAZKWG010000660.1:0-4722 GCA_964556105.1 uncultured Enterobacterales bacterium
GGCTCGGGCAACGCAGGGCTCTCGCCGCGGTTGAGCGCGCTGGCGTAGGCGCTGGCCTTGCCCTTCTCCCGCGCCCCGAAGGCCGCGATCACCGCGCCCGCGTCGTTGAGCACGTTCCAACCCGCGGCGCCCTCGCTGACGGCGTACTTCGACCGTGGGTTGTACCGCTCAGTCGGGTCCTTGACCTCGCGGGGCGGCCGGTAGGGGTGGGCCTCGGCGTAGCTTGGATCGACGGCGTTGCGGCGGCGGGTGTCGCGGAAGCTGCACGCCTCGCTCACGAGCCCGGTCATCTGCACCATGCCGCGCTGGATCGCCTCGCCGAGGCTGTCGAAGGGTGGGGTGCGCTCCTGCTTCGCCGTGCTGAACCACTTCTCCCCCCGCTCGAAGAGGGCGGTCCAACGCCCGCTGCTGTCCGACTCGACGTGGAGCGTGCCGTAGGCGGCGACCTTGCGCTGGAGATGCACGGTGGGCCGCAGGTCGTTGCAGCGCAGCTCCCCCTTCCAGGTGCCGCGCAGGGTGGCGGGGCCCGCCTTGGGCGGATTCGCCTTGAGGCGCTTGATGAGGGAAACGGCCTCATTGGAGCCCACCGCCCAGGCGGGCTTCTGCGGGCCGTCGGCGCTCAGCTTGCCGGCGTTGCTCGGCCGGATCCCCTCGGGGAGCTGGGCGAGGTTCGACACCCAGACCTGGGCCGGCTGGCCCTTCACCTGGTGGACGAGCACGCCCTCGCCGTCGCGGGGACGAAGCACGAAGGCGACCTCGCCGCCGCAGCCCTTGCCGTAGACGAGGAGCAGGCGCGGCACGTCCTCGTCGGCGCCCGCGATGTTGAGACGGAACTGTTCACGTCCGGGCATAACCTACCTCCCCTTCAAGAGCTTGGGACCGTAGACAGCAGCGCCGACCAGTCCGCCGATCCCGAGCACCGCCCAGAGCCAGCCCCAGCCGCCTTTGTCTTCGTCCTTGGGTTTTTTGTCTTTGTCCTCGGTGTTGTTGGCGTAGCCGCTGCCCTCCGGCAGCGGCTTGCCGGAGCGCATGGCCTCCTGGCGAGCCTCCAGCTCCTTCGTCAGGAAGGCCGCCTGATCGCGGAGCGCGGTGGCGTACTCGTAGTTGGCCACGGCCCAGGCCACGCCCGCCGCGGTGAGCCCCAGCGCCCCGATGGTCAGCACGACGCTCGCCGGGATGAAGCCGGCCTCGATCTGGGCCTCGCCGTCGAGCTCCACGGCGTTGACGCCGATCCCGCTCAGGATCGCGTCGTAGAGCCCCTTCATCTCCGCGTAGCGGACGACCAGCTCGGCGTCGGCCTTGGTCTTGGGCCGGCTTGGCAACAGGGCCTGAGCCCGCTGCAGGTGCCGACCCGTGGCCTTGAGCGCGCCGAGCGTGCCCGCGACGCGCTTCTTCACGTCGTCGGGCATGTGCGTCATGGCCTGCTCGAGCCAGGTCGCGGCGCGCCCGTACACCGTCTCGATGTTGGTCGAGAACGAGGCTTTCAGCTCCTCCCAGTTCATGGCGTCCTCCGCTTCGGCAGCTCACAGGGGCAGCCCAGCTCGGCCGCGATGTCCTGGTCGAGCCAGGGCGCGAGGCCGCTCACCTCCGGCTCATCGGCGGTGGGGCCCGGGAGCTGCTTCGGCTGGGGTTGGGTCGAAAGCTCGGGCCGATGCGCCCGCCCCGCGCCTCCCGCCGACCGCCGACCCTGGAGCGCCCGCCCCAGCGTCTTGATCAGCGCGGGCGCGAGCAACATCGGCCCGAGGCCAAACTCGACGCTCTCGGCCGGGACCTCGGCCACCACGAACAGACCGGGCTTCACCTCGACCACGGCGGCCCGGGTGCCGGCGCGGGTCTGGACGCGCATCCGCTCGCCCAGGTCGACCGGCTTCTGCCAGTCGCGGGTCACGGCGTCGCGGACGCGCTGACCGAGGCCACGGCGCTCGCGGGCTGGCTCTTCGCCCAGATCCTCGGGCTCCAGCTCCTGATCGTCGAGCTCGGCCTCGTGAGGCTCCAGGTCCTCCTCCTCGCCGCGCAGCGCCGCGCGTCTCGTAGGCGGCTTTTGGCGCGCCTCGCGCAGGGGCGTCACCGGGACGAGATCGCGCCGAGAGGGCGCCTTGTCGGCGGATCGCCTCGGCTTCCCGGGACCGCTCTCTCGGCCCGCCTCGCGCCGCTGGCGTCGGTTGCGCCGCCTGCGACGCTCCTGCGCCTGCCACTCGTCCAGATCCATGACCTCGATGAACCGGGCCATCAGCCCCTCCTGCCCGTCTTGGGTTTCGTCTGAAGCATCAGCCGTTGCTGCACCTCGGCGGCCGACATCCGTCGGTCCAACATGCCGAGACGCGCGGAAGGGTCGTCGAAGTACCAGCGCCCGCCGACCCGGTAGCGGACGAGGCAGTGATAGAGGCCCGGCTGGTCCGGCGCCGTGCGTGTGCGGAGGAAGACCTCGGCATGGATCCGGCTAAGACCGAGGCGCTTCGCCGCCTTGTAGCCGCCGTCGCCCTTGGACAGCGCCCGCGCGCCCCGCGCCAGCAGCTCGCCGGCTCGCGCGGCGGCCAGGCTGTCACAGTCCTCCCAGCCCTGGGCCAGGAGGTTGATGTAGTCCGACCACGTCTCGGTGGTCTCCCGCTTGTAGACCACACCGGAGGCGTACAGTCCCGGCAGCCCTGGGTTCTCCCGCAGAATGCGGGCGTTGACCCGCGCGAGCCAGTTGAGCAGGCTCACTGCATCCTGTTCGGAGAAGGCCAGGGCCACCGTGATGTCCATGGCTCAGCTCACCGACCGGCAGCGGAAGGAGCCGTTGCTGACCAGCCGCACCTCGCAGGTGTGGTTCGGGTTCGTCCCGCCTCCCAGCACCGTCTTGGCGCGGACGTACTTGAGCAGCGGCGCGCCGGAGATGTCCTTGGTCTCGGGCTTCTCGCCGGTCGCCGTCAGCTCGGTGCTCTCGGCCAGGTCGTACCAGTTGATGTTGTCCGGGCTGGTCTGGAGCACGATCTGGCTGGTCGGGCTCGAGGCGCCGCCAGACTGGTTGCCGTAGAAGTAGACCTGGAAGTCCTGCTCGTGGTCGTTGACGCCGTCCTCGGCGTTGGACTCGATGCGGAAGGCGCTGCCGGTCTGGTTGGTGGCGACGGCGGTGGTGACCGCGAGCAGCGTCGCCATGTTCTTGAAGAGCTTCATCGAGGGCTCCTGCCGGGTGAACCGGCGGTCTCAGGGGTTCAGAGGGACAGGGTGAAGGTGACGCGGTAGCTGACGCCCGCCGGCACCTCGACGAGCAGGGCGCCGGCGCCGGCGAGGGGGAGACCTCCCGCGGGCTGCTCGTCGCCGAGCACCTCGGCGCGGGTGGTGCCGAGCCCGTCGTTGACGTAGAGCGTGCTGCCGACGAGGCCGCTGGCCGGGCTGGCGTCCAGGCGGACGCTGCGTGCAAAGGGTGGGATCTCGATGGGGACGGGCTCGTTGGCCCCGCCCACGCCGCGCACCTCGTAGTGGTTCTCCGAGACGCAGTAGCCCTCGGAGACCATGCAAGACACGCGGTTCTCGCGACTCGACAGGTTGGCGGCGCGGACCTTGAGCGAGGAGGCGAAGATGCAGAAGCGGGTTCCCCGCGCGACCGTCATCTTCGCCTCCTGCCCGGCGCCGTCGCCGCTCGACCAGGCCACGACCAGCTCGAAGGGGCCGCCGGACCCCGACACCACCTCGACGATCCGCCACGCCCCAGCGCACGCCTCGGCGACCAGGTGGTCCACGAGCCTCGTGGTCCCTGTGTACGCCTTGAGCGTGTCCTGGTGGGAGCGGCGGCTGAGCCGGGTGGGCGAGGTCACGGCCTACCCGCTCAGCAGGACGTGTTCAGCGGCTTGTAGCCGATGACCGTCGCGGTGGTCGTGGTGCTGGCCGTGCCGGCGGTGCCCTTGATCACGATGTCGAGGCCAGGGCGGATCTTCTGGCCCGCGAGCAGCCCGCGCAGCATGCCGGTGGAGCTGAAGACGCTCACGGGCACGCCGCTCGAGTTGTTCCACACCGGCCGCTCGCCGAAGAAGATCGTGTCGATCTTCGCGCTGGTGTCGCCCGTGAACGTGATGTCCTGGGCCTTGAACCAGTGCTGCGGGCGGATGGTGATCGTGATCTGGTCGCCGACGTCGTCGGGCGTGTTGCTCTCGCCGGAGAGCGCGGTCTTGCCCCACTTCACCTCGTCACCTCCCTGCCGCGCGCTGCGGCGGCTCACGCGGCGGGTCTTGCGCTTGCTGCGGCGGGCCTGGCGGCGCTTCTTGCCGCGGCGGCCAGCGATGTCCGCCTCGTCGCCGAGGTCCTCGTCGCCGAGGTCGTCCGCCTCGCCGAGGTCCTCCTCGTCGCCGAGGTCGTCCTCGTCTCCGAGATCGTCTTCATCGCCGACGTCGTCCGAGTCCTCGTCGCCGACGTCCTCGTCGTCGCCGACGTCCTCGTCCTCGCCCGCGACCCGGTTGCCGCGGGGGCGGATCGTGTTGCGCCGGATGAGCAGCTTGCCGCTGGGGCTGCGGAAGATCTCTCCGTAGCCGAGCGACTTCAGTTGTCGTTTCGCCATGCTTGCCTCTGACTGGTTGGATGTTGGGGTCGGCGGATGGGTTGGTTCGCGCGGCGCTCAGCGCATCACGGTCGCGCGGATGAAGCGGCTCGGGCGGTGGCGCTCGGCGCGGCCGCCGCGGCGGCCCTCGGCGGCGTCGCCGTCCGGGGTGAGGAAGATGTCGCGGACGAGGTCGCCGAAGTCGCCCT
>CAZKWG010000661.1:0-4721 GCA_964556105.1 uncultured Enterobacterales bacterium
GCCACGCCGGGCATCGTCGTCAAGAGCCCGATGGTCGGCACCTTCTACCGCGCGTCGAAGCCCGACGCCGCGCCCTTCGCCAGCCCCGGCCAGCGCGTCAAGAAAGGGCAGGTGCTGTGCATCGTCGAGGCGATGAAGCTGATGAACGAGATCGAGAGCGACGTGGACGGGACGGTGGCGGAGGTGCTGGCAGAGAACGCCAGCCCCGTGCAGTTCGGACAGCCGCTCTTCCGCGTCGTGCCGGGCTAGCATGTTCAACAAGATCCTGATCGCCAACCGGGGAGAGATCGCGCTGCGGGTCATCCGCGCCGCGCGCGAGCTCGGCATCCGCACGGTCGCAGTCTACTCTGAGGCCGATCGCAACGCCCTGCACGTCCGCTTCGCCGATGAGGCGGTGTGCGTGGGGCCGCCCGCCGCCCGCCTCTCCTACCTGCACATCCCGAACATCATCAGCGCCGCCGACATCACCGGCGTAGACGCGATTCATCCGGGCTACGGCTTCCTGTCGGAGAACATCGCCTTCGCGGAGGCGGTGCGCGCCCACGGCATGGAGTTCATCGGCCCCTCCTGCGAGAACCTCTCCACCTACGGCGACAAGCTCTCCGCCAAGGCCGCCGCGCGCGCCGCGGGCGTGCCCCTGCTGCCGGGCAGCGAAGGGGCGCTCAAGGACGAGGAGGAGGCGGTCTCGCTGGCGCGGGAGATTGGCTACCCCCTCATCCTCAAAGCGGCCTTCGGCGGCGGCGGGAAGGGGATGCGCGTCGTCGAGGACGAGGAGCAGCTCCGCCGCGCCTGGTCGGTGACCAGCGCCGAGGCCCTGGCCGCCTTCGGGAAGGGGGCTGTCTTTCTGGAGCGCTTCCTCCCCGCGCCCCGCCATGTCGAGATTCAGATGCTCGGCGACCGCTTCGGAGAGGTGGTCCACCTCGCCGAGCGCGACTGCAGCCTGCAGCGCCGCCACCAGAAGCTGGTCGAGGAGGCTCCCGGCCCCGCGCTGTCGGACGCCGTGCGCCAGAAGCTGCGCGACAGCGCCATCAAGCTGGGCCGCCACACGGGGTACCACACCGTGGGCACCTGCGAGTTCCTCGTCCAGGGCGACGAGTGCTTCTTCCTCGAGGTCAACCCGCGCATTCAGGTCGAGCACCCGGTCACGGAAGAGGTCACCGGCGTAGACCTGGTCCAGACCCAGATCCGGCTGGCCGCGGGCGAGCCCATGCCGTTTCGGCAGGAGGACGTGGTCGTGCGCGGCCACGCCATCGAGGTTCGGGTCAACGCCGAGGATCCCTGGACCCTGCTCCCCAGCCCGGGACGCATCACCGGCTACCACGCCCCCGGCGGCCCCGGAATCCGCATCGACGCCGCCGTCCACGAGCAGGCCGTCGTTCAGCCCTACTACGACTCCCTGGTGGCCAAGCTCATCGTCTGGGCGCCGACCCGTGAGGCCGCGCTCCGCAAGGTCGCGGGCGCCATGGACGAGTACGTGGTCGAAGGGATCAAGACCACGCTCCCCATGCAGCGTGAACTCATCGCTGATCCCGCCTTCGTCGAGGTGCGCCACCACACGCGCTTCGTCGATGGTTGGCTCGCAGCGCGACGAGGGGCAGCGGCGCGTGATAGAACCTGAACGCATATATCCTAGCCCGCCGTCGCAGCTCAGGCGCGGAGTCCGCCCGCATGGCGATTGACCGAAACCTTCTCGAACAGGAGGCGCTGGCCCTGCTGAACCGGGGCCAGGTCGACAAGGCGCTCAACCGCTACCAGGCGCTGCTCCGCGCGGACCCGCGCGACCGGCGAATTCGCCAGAAAGTGGCGGAGCTCCTGCTACGGCTCGGCCGACGTCAAGAGGGCGAGCGGATGCTCCGCGAGGTGGCGGACAGCTATGTCGCCGAGGGGCAGCACCGCGCCGCCGTCGCCGTGCTCAAGCAGCTCCTCGAGCTCAACCCGGAGGACGCGGATCTGGAGGGCCAGCTCGGCACCTGCTACCAGGCCGCCGGCTTCCCCACGGAGGCCCGCCGCTGCCTGGAGGGGGCGGTGCGCCGCCTCTCCAAGACCGATCCCCCGCGCGCCATCACCTATCTGCGCCAGCTCATCCGCCTCGCGGGCGGCGACCCGGCGCTGCAGATTCAGCTCGCCGAGCTCCTGGACAGCGCCGGCCAGCGGGCGGAGGCGCAGGAGCAGTGGCGCGCGCTGATGGCCGAGGCGAAGCGGCGCGGCCGCTCCGATGACGTCCTGCGCTTCGTCGAGGCGGCGCTGAAGGGCGCTCCCGACGACGTGGAGCTGCTCTGCGAGGCCGCCGAAGCGCGCTTCGCCGCCGGCGATCCGCGGGCCGCGCTGGGCCACGTCCAGAAAGCCTACGCCCACGAGAAGCAGTCGGCGCGCGTGCTCTCGCTGCTGGCGCGCGCGCTCGACGAAGGGGGCATGGGGGCCAAGGCCCGCCCGGTCTACCTGCAGGCCGCGCGACAGTTCGAGAACGAGGGCAACGCCACCGCGCGCGCCGAGGCGCTCACCCGCGCCCTCGCGCTCGGGCCCGACGATCCGGAGATCCGCGCGATGCTCGGCGAGGCCGCGCAGGCCGCCAGCCGCGCGCAGCTCCGCCTGGACGACAAGCCCTGGGCCGCGCCGAAGACCGAGGCCGAGGTGCGCGCCGTCATCCGCGCCCGCACGCTGGCCCGCTACGGCTACGGAGACCGCGCCCTCGAGGTGCTCCGCAGCGCCGATCCGAGCATCCGCGGCGCCGTCTCCGTGCGCGTAGCGCTGGCGGAGCTCCTCGTCGAGCGCGGCGACACCAACGCGGCCCTCGACGAGCTGAAGGCCGTCCCGGCCCTCTCCGACGAGACCGCCCGCGATCAGCTCCGCACCCGCGTGCTCGTGCTGGGCGGCGGAGCGCAGACCCCCTACTCGACCGACCTGGACGAGGACGCGCTCGACGAGATCGACGACGAGGCCCTGGAGTCGATGGGCTCCGAGCCCACGGGCGAGGTGAGCGACGAGCTCATCGACGAGCCCAGCGAGGAGATCGTCGAGGACGACCCGACCGAGGACACGCCGGTCCAGAACGCCCTGATCGTGAAGACGGTCAAGGCGCCGCGCAAGGGCGGCGCCTCCCCGACCGCGGTCGCGTCGCTGTTCACCGCGCCCACCACCCCGACGCCGGCGGGCGGCGGCATGGTGGCCAGCTTGAAGGTCGGGGTGAAGAAGGCGGCCCGGCCGCGCGACAAGGCGCCCCCCATCCCGAAGATGGGCGCGCAGCCCGACACGGTGATCATGGCGCTGGAGGAGGGGGCCCCCGCCTTCATCCACCACACGGAAGAGATGGCGACGATGGCGGACATCCCTGGCTTCTTCGACGCCATGGAGGTCAAGCCCGACTTCTCCGACCTCTTCCCGCCCACGCCCAGCCTGGAGATCTTCGAGGAGTTCGACGAGCCCACGGCCCCCAGCCTCAAGCACGAGGAGGTCTCGCTGGACGAGGCCCGCGCCCTGCTCTCCGCCGGGCTCTATGCCGAGGCGCGCAACAAGGTCGTCGATCGCGCCGACCTCCCGGGCGTGGTCGTCCTCGCCGCGGCGCTCAAGGGCATGGGCGAGACGGTCCCCGCGGCGGATCGCCTGCGCTCGGCGCTGTCGGAGGCCTCGGAGACCGACCCCGGCTACCTCGACGCCCTCTTCGCGCTGGCCCAGCTCGACGCGCACACGCGCAAGTCGCGCTCCGCGCTCCGGCTGCTCGGCGAGCTGCAGGATCTCGACGCCAGCTACCGCAAGCAGGAGGTCGCCGACCTCAAGCGGGGCATCGAGATCATGATCAAGACCGGTCGTTGAGCGCCCCTCTGCCCGGTAGCCCTTGCGGACTCCGAGCTGACGTGTAAAGAGGTGTGGGCTCGATATGCGGGTGTAGCTCAGCTGGTAGAGCACGAGCTTCCCAAGCTCGGGGTCGCGGGTTCGAACCCCGTCGCCCGCTCCATCTCTCTCCCTAGACACCCCCATGGCCACCAGGCCGCGAAGACGCTGGCTCCGCCGCCTGGGCAAGACCCTGCTGGCCGTGGTGCTTTTTGGCGCCGTGCTGGTGGTGGGCCTCCAGACCGATGTGTTCTCCCGGCAGGCCGCGCGCGTGCTGGAGCAGATCATCGAGGTGCAGACCGGCGAGCGGGCGATCATCGGCGGCGTGCGCGTCGATCTGCTGGGGCGCCGGGCCACCGTGGACGGGCTCGCCCTCTCCGAGATCTCCTCGGACCCCGACAAGGACGGCCAGACCATCCTGGCCGTGGACCGCGTGCTCGTGGTGATCGGCTGGCGCGCTGGCGCGCCGAACCTGCGCCTGCTCGAGGTCGTGCGGCCGACGCTGCGCCTGCACCTGGACGCTGACGGGCTGCGCGAGTTCCGCGAGCTGCCCGCCTCGCCCCCGGCGGACCCGGACGCGCCGCCGCCTGAGCTGCCCTGGGAGCGGCTGCGGGTGGTGGACGCCTCGGTGAGCCTGCTCGGACCTCGCTTCTCCGTGCAGGCCGAGAGCCTCTACGTGAGCCCCGACGCCGCGGGGCTCCTGGACGTGGAGATCGGTCGCCTGGCCCTGCAAGGGGGCAGCGTGGCGCAGATCGCCCGCGACGTGAAGCTGAGAAAAGTCTCTTTCTCGCCCTCCAAGCTGGAGATACCAGCGCTCTCCGCCGTGCTCTGGCCCGAGCACCCCCGCGGCCTGCCGGTGGCCCTGCCGGGCGCGGCGCCCGATCCCGAGGAGC
>CAZKWG010000662.1:0-4707 GCA_964556105.1 uncultured Enterobacterales bacterium
ACGCCTGGAAGCAGCAGGACGCCATCGACGGCGGCAAGCTGCATGCGCTCTACAACCGCTCCATGCTGAGCCATCTCGCCGATTCTGGCGCCGTGGACCGCGAGAAGCTGCCAGACGATCTCTCCACGCTCGGCGACGAGGAGCTCCAGGAGCTCACGGATCGCACCATCCTGCCCATCCTCCAGGAATCGGGCGTGCTCAACAGCCTGGTGGAGAGCGGGGCGCTCGCCGTCGAGGACATCCCCGCCTCCTTCGACGATCTCAGCGCGGATCAGATCACCGCGCTCGCCGCCAAGGCGCGCACCGCAGGCGCGGACCGTGCGCTGTTGGACGCCATGCCCGCCGAGGAGCGCACGGCGTTCCAGGAGGGCGTGCTCAACGCCTACATCGAGATGGCGAACAACGACCCGAACGCGGCGATGCTCCTGGACCTCATGCCTACCGAGACGGACAAGGAGATCGACGGCGGCACGGTGGGCGACATCCTCGGCGATGCCTTCCTGAAGGGCCAGGAGCCCAATGACTTCACCATCGGCGCCCGCACCGGCCTCATCCGCACGGGCGCCGCCACCATGGCCGAGGAGCTGCGCGCGTCTCAGGGCGTCAACACCTATGGGCTGGTCGTGCCCTACGCGAACACGGTGGAGAACATCCTCTTCCGAGAGGGCAAGCCCACAGACGCGGCCGAGCATGTCCACAACTACATGTCCAAGATGGACAAGGACATGACGACGCTGCTCAACGGCTACAGCCAGGGCGCGGGCGGCGTGCAGGAGTACCTGCGGCAGTACGGCAACAAGGACGGCCTGGACTACGCCATCTCCCTGGCGCCCATGGGCGGCGCGTCCAAGGACAGCCAGGGCGGCCACGGGATGTGGGCCGGCGACTTCAACGGCGTCTCCACGCTCACCCTGGAGAACAAGGAAGACCCTGCTCAGTACATCTACGGCGACAACCTGTCCGAGCTCGGCCCGGGCCTGCTCAACTTCGTCGCGCCCGACGACAAGAAGAAGCTCGGCGGCCAGAGCGACATCCACAGCGGCTTCGACGCCACGAACCCCGGCGCCGGGACCTACGGCTACCCGATGGAGCTGGGGCGCCTGCTGATGCGCGACCTCTTCGGCGGGGCCTACACCGGGGACTATCAACGCCGGGGCGACTGGGACTACGACCTGCGGACGCTGACGGGCGACGAAGACTGGGCGAAGGAAGCTGCGCAGTACCGCTGAGCGCTTGAGTCTGGCGGCCACATGGGCTATCTCCCGGCTACCCGGGCGCGCGCTCGGGAGGAGCGCCCATGTCTCTGCGAGCCCCTCTCTGCCTCCTGCTGCTGCTGTGCGCCTGTGACGAGAAGGACACGGATCCCGGCGGTGGCGAGGGCGAGGGCGAGGGCGAGGGCGAGGGCGAGGGCGAGGGCGAGGGCGAAGGGGAGAGCGCCCCGAACGCGACCCTGGCCATCGACCAGGAGGAGCACTACCTCACGGTCGAGACCACGCGCGTCGAGTCGCTGTCCAGCAACGCCACCCTCTCGGGAGGCGGCTCCATCCTCACGGGCGAGCTCAGCTACACGCTCGACGCGTCGGTGGACGGCGTCTCTGCGCAGGCCTGCGACCTGCTGGTCAGCTTCACGGGCGCCGCGTTCGAGGGCGAGTGCGCGGGCTGCGAGTACGCGTTCACGATCGACGCCGAGATCGCCACCGACGCCAGCGCCGGGGCCTGCACTCCGGATCCGCTGCTGACCTATCTGCCCGCTGGAGCCCGCACCCATCTGGGCTTCGCGAGCTGGGACGAGATCATCGCCTACGACTACGAGAGCGGTCTGAGCACCTACACCTACGACGCCGTGGCCTCGTTCTACGCCATCGACAACACCGTCTACGGTGAGGGGTACGACTACTACGAGGGCCCCTACTTCAGCGAGCCCTTCATCTACACCCGCGAGGGCGTCGCGACCGGCAGCTTCAACAAGGTGGGCTCCACCTTGACCTGGCAGCTCGATCGCACGGAGAGCGGCACGACGTCGGTGGTCAATCACCAGGACGTCTGGCTCTACGGCTACGGGTACACGCCCGACGCGCTCTATGGGCAGAGCTACGGGGGGTACACCTACGAGGGCTCGCTGGACACCGAAGGCGAGCACATGGACGGCTGGGAGCTCGACCTCTTCGCGGGCGACACGCTCTACCTGACGGGAGACACCGCGTCCGCGGAGGCCGCCTGCGATCTCGGCTGGTTCGTCAACAGCCCGAGCGGCTACACGCTCTTGGAGAGCGACGACACCTGGCCCTGCACCTACGCTCCCGCTGCCTTCTACTGCCCTTCTGGCTGGTTCGTCGCGCCGGAGACCGGCACCTATCGCGTCTGGATGACCAGCTTCGGCTCCTGCACCGGGGACGAGAATCTGTACACGCTCTCGCTGCTCAAAGAGGTCCGCCCATGACGGCGGACCCGGCTCGGATCTGACGGGACGTTCAGGTCAACTGGCTTGAAGGAGCCTCCCGGAGCAGCTATGCTCGATGGTCCGCACGTCCCTGTACGGAAGGAGGCTCCTATGAGATGGTATGCGATGTTCCTGGTCGGCGCCCTCGGCGCGCTCAACCTCACCGGCTGCCCCGGCGACGAGAAGTCCGGCGAGGGTGAGGGCGAAGGCGAAGGCGAAGGCGAAGGCGAAGGCGAAGGCGAAGGTGAAGGCGAAGGCGAAGGCGAAGGCGAAGGCGAGGGCGAGGGCGAGGGCGAGGGCGAACCCGTCAACGCGACCCAGATCGCGGACGACGTCGATCACTACACCCGGTACGAGTATGTCCTCGAGAAGATGGCCACGGGCTCAGGCACCGCGGACGGGGACGACTTCGATGGCCTGGTGGAGTACTGGTACTACTACGAGGTCGACGGCGAGGTCGTCGCGAACTGCGACCTGGACGTCGCGCTGACAGGCTCGGCGTTCTCCGGCGACTGCGGCGACTGCGACTACGCCTTCGACATCGAAGCCGAGATCGAGCGCGACGACAGCGTGGCGGACTGCGCCCCCGATCCCTTCCTGACCTACATCCCCACCGGCTACGTGGCGAACCCCGGCTTCGTCTTCTGGGACGTCTACGAGGGCTACTACGACGACTACGACAACGTCCTGGCGACCAGCTTCGCCTATGACCTGACGAGCTACGGTGGCGACTACTACGAGGGCCCCTACTTCAGCTTCATCGCCTACGAGGGCTCCTACTACGGCTCCGCGGACCGCTCGGGCAACGACTTCGAGTGGGGCTACGAGTACGGCGCCTCCGGTTACGCGTACAGCACCAACTACTACGTCTACTACGCCGGCTACTATGGCCTGGGCTACGAGCCCTTCTACTACTACGGCGTCAATTACGGCGGCAACATCTACTCGGGCACGCTGGACTACTACTCCCAGTACATGGACGGCTGGGAAGTGACCCTCGAGGCCGGCGACACCTTCTATGTGTCGGCGGACACGGCGGCGGATGACACCGCGTGCGACCTCGCGGCCTTCATCAATGGCCCCGAGGGCAACACCATCCTGTACATGGACGACAGCTTCTTCTGCACCTACGACCCCGCCTCCTGGTACTGCCCCTCGGGCTACGTCTCGGCGCCCGCCTCCGGCACCTACCAGGTCTGGGTCTTCAACCTGGGTAGCTGCAACGGCGACACGAGCGCCTACGACCTGTACCTGCGCAAGGAGTAGCCAGACGGCGCCTTCGGGCGCCTCACGGTCAGGGCTGGCCCTTCGCCTCCTTCGCGAGGCGAAGGGCTTCTTTATAGGCGAGCTCCGCCTCTTCTTCGCGACCGAGCTTCTTGAGCGCGTTGGCCTGGAGCATCTTGCAGGCCGGAAACCGTGGGGCGACGGCGAGACAGCGGTCCACCGCCTCGTTGGCCTCCGAGAAGCGCTTGAGGTTGTACAGCGCCTGCGCGCGCGCGTGGAGGAAGCTCTCCTCTTCTGGACGCAGCTTCAGCAGCACGTCGATCTGCTGAAGCTGCTCGTCGAAGCGGTCCTGCTGCGCGTAGAGCGCGGCCAGCTCGCGCCGCGAGGCCACGGCGGGAGGAGCGGTGCGCAGCTCCTCCAGAAAGGCCGCCTCGGCCGCGTCCACCTGCCCCTTCGCCTGCGCCACGAGCCCGAGCCCGTGGTTCAACCCGGGGAGCAGCGGATCGCGCGCGAGCGCTCGCAGCAGCAGCGACTCCGCGCGCAGGAATTCGCCCTGTCCAGCCGCGAGGGTCCCCTGCAAGGCCAGGGCGGCCGGGAGGTCGGGGATCCGCTGCTGCGCGCGCGCCAGCTCCGTCTTCAACCGCTGGTTGTCGCCCATCGTGTACAGGACGTTGAGGTAGGAGCTCCAGGCGGTCGCGAGGAAGGGGTCCTGCTCCACGGCCGCCGCCAGCAGGGTCGCCGCCCGCTCCAGTCGGCCGCGGCGCAGCTCCAGCGCGGCCATCGCCACCTTGACGTTGGCCGTCGGGCTGCGGCTCTCCATCGTGACGTAGACCTCCATGGCCTCGTCCAGGCGCTTCTGCCCAACCAACGCGCCCGCCAGCATCATGTGCGCTTGCGAGAGCCCCGGCTCCGTGGCGATCAGCTCGCGGATCACCTTCTCCGCCGCGACGGGATCTCCCGCCTGCACGGCGGCGCGCGCCTCCTCCAGGCGCCCAAGCGAGGGCAGCCGGTTCACGGGGTCCGGCAGGCCCTCCCCGAAGCCC
>CAZKWG010000663.1:0-4698 GCA_964556105.1 uncultured Enterobacterales bacterium
CGGCCTCGAGCAGGGCGCCGGCGACCTCGGGGTTGGGGGCGACGGGGCCGCAGCGATCGATGGCGGCGCCGACGGCGGCGCCGGCGGCGTCGCGCAGGGCGGGGTTGCGGTCCCAGTGCTCGCGGGCTCGGGCGAAGGCGGAGCGGAATTTGACCGGCGAGTCGCCGCGGGCGGCGGCGACGTCGGCGTTGGTGCGGCCGCCGGGCGGCGCGGTGTCGTCGAGGCCGGGCAGGGGGTCCAGGCCGAGGAGCTGGCCCAGGCGCTCCTCCCAGGCGGTGCGCTCGCTGGCCCGGGGGTGAGGCCGCAGCAGGCCGGCGATCTGGTCGCCGAGGGGGCCGCGGATGGGGGTGTCGGGCAGGGTGCGGCGCAGGGCGCGGCGCAGGCGGTCCAGATCGACGGCGTGGGGCAGCAGCAGGCGTTGGACGCGGGAGACGCTGGCCTCGGCCAGGTCGCGGGTGCTGCGCACGGCGGCGTCGCGCAGGGCGTCGGCGGCGGCCTCGGCCAGACCCAGCTCGACCTGCTCCAGGGGGACCAGGGGCAGGGAGGCGCCGGGCAGGAAGGCGGTGATGGCGGCGTCGTCGCGGCCCTCCAGGCGGGGCTCGAGGGCGGCGATGGCGGCGGCGATCTCCTTGCGGGTCTCCTGGCCCACGCCGCGCACCAGGGAGAGGCGGTTCCTGGGCAGGCCGAGCAGGTCGCGCACGTCGCCGACGCCGGCCCGCTCCAGCGCGTTGAGCGCCCGGGAGCTGAGGCCGAGGGCGCCGATGGGGGTGTCCAGGCGGGCGCGCAGCAGGCGGGCGTCGACCTCGGCGTCGGGCGCGGCGGGCACGCTGGTGACGTCGCGGGCGAAGATCTCCCGCCAGGCGTGGCGCATGGCGGGGGCGTCGGCGGGGCGGGCGCGGAGATCGGCGGAGAAGCTGGCTCGGAAGAAGCCGGTCAGGGCGCCGCGCAGGTCGGGGTCCAGGCGGGGCTCGGAGATGTGGACGGCGTGGTCGCGCTCGACGTAGGCGGGGCGCTCGCCGGTGAGGGCGAAGTGCAGCACGGCGGCGGCGGCGTACAGGTCGGCGGCCACGTCCCACTGGCCGCGCTCGGCGAGCCAGGGGTCGCGCCAGCGGGGGGTGCCGGCGCTGACCCGGTCGGCGGGCAGGGCGGCCATGGAGAAGTCGAAGAGCACGAGCTGCAGGGCGGAGTTGGACAGGCTGGCGAAGGCCAGGTTGGCGGGCTTGATGTCGCGGTGGGTGACGCCCTCGCCGTGCAGGTACTCCAGCGCGGCGAGCAGCTCGTCGCCCAGGCGGGCGGCGTAGTCCAGGGTGATGGGGCCGGCGCGGCGCACGACCTCGTCCAGGGTCTCGGTGCCGGCGAGCTGCATGAGCAGGCAGCGGCGGCCGGACAGGGTCAGCAGGTCGTCCACGCGGATGATGTTGGGGTGGCTGCGGCGGGCGAGGACGGCGTGCTCGGCCTCGACGAGGCGCTCGGCGGCCGCGTCGTGGGGGACCTTGAGCGCGCGGGGCTCGCCGGCCCAGCGAACGGCCAGGACGCGGGCGCTGGCCCCGGCGCCAAGCACGCCCTCGACGAACAGATCGGGGCCCAGCGTGTCGCCGCGCACAGCGCGGTTGGGGTCGGCGGGCAGGGCGTCGGGCTCCTGGACCTCGCGGTAGATCGCGGTGACCTCGCGGATCCAGGCGCGCACGCTGGCGGGGCGCTGCTCGGGGGCGGGGTGGGTGGCGCGGGCGACGAGGATGTCCAGCGCCTCCTCCAGGTCGTCGCGCTCGCCCCAGAGGTGCAGGCCGTCGCCCTCGCGGAGCTGCTGGTTTCGTGCGTTCAGGCTGTTCGCGGGGTGCTTGCCGACGAAGAGGAACCAGGCCAGGGCGCCCAGGCTGAACAGATCGGACTGGGCGTCGGCGGCGTCGGGGTCGCGGAAGACCTCGGGGGCCCGGTATAGGTGCTGGATGCGCTCGGAGAAGTAGGTCAGGTGGCGGGTGCCCAGCTCGGTCAGATCGGACGCGCGGGCGACGGCGCCCTCGAAGTGGTGCAGGCGGACCTCGGGCGCGCCGTCCCGCCAGCGCACGAGCACGGCGTCGGGGCAGAGGCCGCGGTGGGTGATCTCGTCGCGGTGGCAGTGGTCCAGGGCCAGGGCGACCTGCTCGAGGATGGACAGGCGGTGCTCGAAGCTCAGGTTGCGCGCGCTGCGCATGAACCCGACCAGGGTCACTCCCCCGTCGAAGGGCTCGAAGATCAGCCGTGGAGATTGTTGATCTGTTGTTCCAATAAGGGATAATATGTTCGGGTGCTGGCCCAGACGCGCCAGGACCTCGGCCTCGCGGGCGGCGGCGCGGCGCAGGGCGTCGGCGCGCTCGGGGGAGGCGGAGGCGGGCACGACCCAGGTGCGGAGGCGGGCGCGACGGCGAGGGTCGGCGGCGGAGACGGCGTCGTGCTCCTGCCAGCCCTGGGCCTCGGCCAGCAGCGCGCCGAGGATCCAGCCGCCGGCGAGCTCGCTGCGGGGGGCGTCGTGCAGGCCGATGGCGGCGAGGGCGGCGCGGACCCGCGCGGCGAGGGCGGGGGTGACGGGGGAGCGCGGGGCCTCGGCGGGCCGGGTGAGGGCGTCGGCGCCGGCGGTGAGATCGACGAGGGGGCGCACGTCGAGGCCGCTCAGACCCTCGGCCTGGAGGCGCTGGCGCAGGAGGGCGGCGAGCTCGTCGGCCTCCTGAAGCGCGCCCGACGCGGTGTGGACCTGGCCGACCCAGAGGCCGCCGCTGGCCAGCGCGAGCACGGGCAGGGCGTAGCGGCGGTCGTCGTCGGGGTCGCGCAGCTCCTGGTTGCGCCAGACGACGGCGACGGGATCGTCCTGGAGCTTCTCGACGAGCGCCCTGGCGGTCGCGTCGACGGGGGAGCCCTCGCGCTCGGGGCCGATGAGGCGGGGCACGCTCAGGCCCCCAGCCGGGCGGCGCTGCCCGGGTCGGCGTCGGGGGAGACGATCCGAACGGCGCCCTCGGGCAGCTCGCCCTCGGAGGGGGCCAGGAGGGGGCCGGGGCGGATGGCGCCGACGAAGAGGGCGGCGAGGCCGGCGAGCTGGCGGTGGGCGGGAGACTCCGCCACAACGGTGACCTGTATTGACCAGTCGAGATCCGCGCGGCCCATGAATGCGCTCGCGACGGCCAGGATCGCGGCGCCCCCGGCCAGCACGAGGCGGGTGTCGGGGCGGATGGTGGGCAGTATTACGGGTGTGGCTTTTACCCCAAGCGCGGCGGCGGCGACGGCCAGGGAGGGCTCGGGCCGGGACCCGAGCAGGGCGGCGGCGCGATCGGGGTCGGGGGTGGGCCAGCTCGGGCCGAAGGCCTCGTCGGCGGCGACGCCGGGCAGGCGAAAGGCGCGGGCGCCGGAGAAGGCCACGCCCCAGGTGGCGGCGGCGTCGCGCAGGAGGATGTCCAGGCGGTCGCCGGTGTGCAGAGCGCCGTGGAAGCGGGCCCACTGGGCGTCGGCGTCGGGGCCGAAGCGCCGGGGGCGGCCCTCGCGGGCCTCGAGGGCGCGCAGGCCGACCAGGGCGGCGGCGTAGAAGGCGTCGCGGGGGTGCGGAGCGGGCGTGGAGGGCTGGCTGGGCATGGGCGCTCGCGGTGAGGCGATGGGTTTATCTGGTGGGGGGGGATGGGGCGAGACGGGCAGGCGCGAGAAGCTGCCCTGCGCCGCGCCGGTCGGATCCTCGGAGCGCTCCCTTGCGGCCACGCGGCGGCCACGGTACTCCAGACTCGGGAGAAGTCGCCATCAACCTCGATATGCTCGTACAACGCTATGTCCAGGCTCGCCCCCCTCTCAAAGAGCGTGCGCATCGGATTGTCTCGGCCTCTCAGCCCCTGTATGAGCAGACAGTGGTCCACACCACCCGGGCCGCCCATCGCTACCCCGGCGTGTGGTTCGTCGGAGGACGCCAGACGCCGGAAGCCCTGGCCGATCTGGCGGGACGGGTCTACTTTCGGTGTGACTGTACGACCTTGCGGCGGCTGCCCTTCGGGGGGCGCGACCCCTTTGCCGCCTATGCCGACGATCAGATGACCCATCGGCAGATCGCGACGTTGACCTTCTACATGCGCCGGTCCCTCACGCGGGAACTGATGCGGGCGGACTATGAGCACAACCTGACGCGCGACCCACTCGCGCGTTGGCAGGCGGAGCTGTTCCGCGCGGCGGGGGTGGCCCTTCGCCAGCTCGCGGAGCCGGTACCTCGCGGTCAGGGAGCGCCCCTCTGGCGGCTCGTCGGCAGCTCGGACCGGAGCCCTCGGCTGGCCGAGGACGTGCTCGTCTCGCGCTTGAAGCGCGGCGCTCCACGGGAGACGTTGGCGCTCGTGCACATGGCGCTGGAGCTCGGCGGGGCGCGCTCTCAGGCCCAGCTCGCCTCGGCGCTGCAGGCGGTCCTCGCTCCGCCGGCCGACGCTGAGGGAGCCTCCGTCGTGGCGATCGCGCCGGAGCACACGTCCGAGCTCCGCGTCGCGGTCCGTCACGCGGTCTGGGAGGCGTGGCAGACCTTGGAGGCAGAGGACCGCCGCCTGCTCGCCGCCGTGGCGCGAGGCGCGAGCTACGCCGAGATCGCCGGGGACCGAGGCCCGGAGGTGCTCCGCAAGCGCCTCGCTGGCGTCTGCGCCGTCCTTCAGCAGCATCTCACCCGCGCCCTCGACGGGGTAGGCGCTCCCGCCCTGTGCCCGGTGGATC
>CAZKWG010000664.1:0-4676 GCA_964556105.1 uncultured Enterobacterales bacterium
CGTCGATCGGCTCCAAGACGGGCCGCGCGGGCGTCGGCGTGCTCTTCGACGAGGGCGGCGAGCAGCTCGTCCTGCAGGGGATCGTCGGCCTCGCGCCTCGGGTCGCGCTCAACGCGCGCGGCGAGATCGGCGGCGGGGGCGGCGAGCTCGGTCTCGGGCTGCGCTACATCGCCCTGAGCAAGGAGGACTTCACGCTGGCGCCCTATGGGCACTTCGAGATCGGCGACAACCACACGGACGCCTTCCTGGGGCTCGCCGCGGCCATCGACGGCGGCGGGGTGGGCGTGGACGCCAGCCTGACGCTGATCGGCGCCCAGACCTCGAACGGCAGCGGGACGATGGTGCTGCCTCCCCAGGCCCTGCGCTGGTTCGAGGCGGGCGTGACCTTTCACCCGGCGCGCCGCCAGGAGCTGCGTCTGGGCGTGATCAACGAGGAGCGCTTCCAGGCCGTGGCGACCTACCGCTGGCACGGCGAGTGGTGGTATGTCGAGCCCTCGATCCTCTACTGGCCAGATGATCTGTCGGCCCGCGCCCAGGCGGGCGTGAGGTTCTAGCGGTCAGCCGGCCCCGCGGGTGCTACGGTCTCGCGACGAGGAGGAGACCCGATGCGCGCGTGGGTGATTCTGCTGGCGGCGATGGCCTGCACGGACGACGACAAAGAAGATCTCAAGGTCGAGCTCTGCAACGGCGTCGATGACGACGCCGACGGAGAGACGGACGAGGGCTTCGGCGACGACGACGCGGACGGCGTCGCGAACTGCGTGGACGACAGCTGCGCCGTCGACATCCCGGCCGCCGGCACCGCCGAGGTCGCCACCGACTGCGCGGACGGCACGCGGGACTTCTGGATCGACATCGAGACGGAGTGGGAGTACCGCGACACCCGCGGAGGGGTGCGCTCCAAGCCCGCCGTCGGCCAGCTCACCGACGACAACAACGACGGCGTCATCGATAGCGAGGACACGCCGGACGTCGCCTTCGTCACCACGGGCCACCAGCTCATCCTGGTCTCGGGAGACACGGGCGACACCATCTTCGCGCTCGACGACTATTTCGAGTTCGCCGACGTGCTCATCGCCGACGTCAACGCCGACGGGACGCCCGAGCTGGTGGCGATGACGGGGACCTTCGAGATCGTCGCGCTGGACGGCGCGGGGAGCACGATCTGGAGCTCGGAGAGCTTCGACTACGCCGACGACACCATCGCCAACGGGGTGGTGGCCGACATCGACGGCGACGGGATGCCCGAGGTGCTGATGAAGGACGTCGTCGTCAGCGGCGAGGACGGCGCGACGCTGATGGAGCTGGACGAGCAGGAGGTGCTCTACCCCTATTTTGGTCCGGCGATCGCCGATCTCGACCGGGATGGGCAGCAGGAGATCGTGATCGGCGAGAACGTCTACGACAGCGAGGGCGACATCCTCTGGTCGGCTCCGGTCGACGAGGAGGAGCACATCTACTACATCTCGGCCGTGTTGAACGCCGACGATGACGAAGAGGGCGAGGTCCTGATGGTGTCCTATCTGGACGCCATCCTCTACGACACCGACGGCGAGGCGCTGACCACGCTGACCAGCGGCCTGGCCATCGGCGGGACCCCCTGTGTGGCGGACTTCGACGGGGACGGGATCTCGGAGATCGGTCTGCCGGACTACTACGGCGTGCGCGTGGTGGAGATGGATGGCACAGAGCTGTGGTCGGACACCGACACCTCGGGCGCCTACCTGCTCAAGGGCTGCTCGGCGTTCGACTTCGAGGGGGACGGCGACGCCGACCTGATCTTCTCCAGCGAGCTGTACTTCACGATCTACGACGGCACGACCGGTGTGGTGCTCTTCCAGGACGAGGACTGGGCGGCCAACGGCCTCATGGAGTACCCGCTCGTCGCGGATGTGGACAACGACGGATCCGCGGAGATCATCGTCGCGTCGAGCGGCAGCGAGGATCTCGCGCAGGGGCACGACGGGATCTCGTCCTTCGGCCACCCCTCTCGGCTGTGGGCGGACGCCGGCGGGAGCTGGCCCTCCTTCGACTACCGCGTCGAGAACGTCAACGACGACGGCACCGTCCCAGCGGAGCCGGGCGGCTGGGACACCTACAACGTCAGCCGCTCGCGACCGGCCACCTCGGTGCCCACGGTCACGGATCTGGCCGTCGCGTACGTGAATCACTGCGTGACCAGCTGCCCTGCCGGCAACGCGACCATCGTGTTTCAGGTCTGGAATCAGGGGGCGGAGGACGCGCAGGCGGGCGTGCCCGTGACGCTCTACGCCGTGGACGGCGAGGACCTCTACGCGATGGAGACGAAGACGCTGCCGGCCATCCCCTCGGGGACGCTCCTCGAGGGGCAGAGCTTCGAGATCGCGGCCTCGACCTTTGGTCCGGACGGGCTGCTCATCCGCCTGGACGACGACGGCGAGGGCGGCACGACGCTGGGCGACTGCGATCGCACGAACAACGTGACGACCTACAAGGCGGCGCTCTGCGAGTAGGACCTGCTATTTGCGGTTCAAACTCCAGTCGTACGCGATATAGCTGACCTGGTAGCCGCCCTTCTTCAAGAAGGCGGCCTGCTCGGCCGTGAGGTAGCGGATCGCGAAGTCGATGGCCGCCTCCTGTTTGCCGGCGAGGCCAGGGATGTCGTTCTTGATGTTCATCCCGGTGAAGTCGTCGCCGTACCAGTCGAAGATCTGGTTGAGCTTCACGGTCTTCGCGCCCATGTCGAGCTGAATGCCGTTGGTGTTCAGCCAGCGCCGCGACGCGTCCTGGAGCTGGTTGTCCAGGGTCGCAGCCTGGAAAGCCTGCTTTGCCAGCGGCGGGCAACCCTTGCTCGCGCAGTTGATCGCCGCGTGCACGCGGGGGTCGCCCATCGGGCGCAGGATCTGGTGCTCGATCTGGTTGAGCGTCATCGGGCGGCCGGCGACCGGGAAGGTGCGCGTGTCCCAGACCTTGCCGCCGTCCAGATCGCGGATCGAGGCGATGGCGCCGCTCTCGGCGATGAGGTTCACGGTCAGCGCGTTGTAGGCGTTGAGCCAGAACGCGATCTTCTCGCCGCGCGCGGTGGGCTCGGGAGCCTCTGCCAGCGCCGCGACGTAGCCGTCCAGCGCGTTGGTGGCCTGGATGGCCGCATAGTCCACGTTCCCGTTGGCGTCGACGTGCGCGCTGAGCACCGCCTGCCAGGGGCCCTGGTCGAAGGCCAGCGCGGTCGAGAGCAGCAGGGTCCACATCGTTCACCTCGGGGGTCATCGCAGCGTAGAATGAAGCGCGCCATCCTTCAACCCGCGCGCCCCTCGACGCTTCCTGGAGACACCGCTGTTCCCCTTCACCGTGCAGCCCTGGCAGCTCCAGACCGGCGCGCTCCAGCCCGAGCAGATCCTCGACCTGCGAGCGCCGGATCGGTTCGCGCGCGGGCACCTGCGCGGGGCGGTGAACGTGCCCTACAACGCCTTTCAGGAGGAGGCGCTCCAGGTGCTGGACCCCGACCGCACCGTGATGGTGGTGGACCCCGGCGGGGCGCGCGCGGCGGAGATGGCGACCTGGCTGCGGGCGCGCGGCTTTCGAGCCGGCTATCTGGAGGGAGGTATGTCGGCCTGGATCGGGCCGCTGGAGCGCGTCACCCCGTGAACCCAGATCCCCTCTCGGCGGACCTGTTCGCCGACCCGGACCTGCCGCCTTTCTGCGACCCCTTCGACGAGGCCCTCGCCCGCTCGGGCCCGCCCGCGCTGTTCACCGTGGACGCGCACGGGGCCTTGCGGCTGGACGCCGATCGCACGCGCGACGGCTGGTCGCGGGTCGAGGGCGCGCCCTCGCGTGAGCCGGCCCTGTTCCTGGTGCGCGATCGCGCGACGGGCTGGGTGCAGCTCGTGCTGGTGACCTCTCCGGCCCTGCTGGTGGCGCATCCGCGCGCCGACGCGGTGCGCTACCCCGCGGTGGCGCAGGCGCGGGCGGTGCTGCGCGCCCTGGGGTCGCTCCCTATCGACCGGAGCGCCTGGCCCTCAGGGGGCGATGTCCGGTAGGACCATCGCGTCGACCTCTTCCGGGGTCAGGCGCGTGGACGCCTCGATGCGGATCCCCTGGGTGCGGCCCGTGGCCTCGTCGCGGGCGACGACGTTGACGATGCCGTCGGCGTCCAGCGCGAAGATCACCCGCACCCGCACCTTTCCGCGCACGTCCGCCTTGAGCCCGTCCAGGACGAAGTCGCCCAGCAGCTCGTTGTCCCGGACCTGGCGGCTCTCGCCCTGGTAGACCTGGATGCGAACGGTGGTCTGGTTGTCGTGCGCCGTGTGGAAGACGCGGCTGGCCTCGGTCGGCACGCTGGTGTTGCGCGGGATGAGCGGCTCGACGAAGCCGCCGACCGTGCGGATGCCCAGCGTGTGGGGCGTGACGTCCAGAAGCACCGAGCTGGGCGCGTCATCGAAGGCGGTGAGGTTGTAGGCCTGGATCGCCGCGCCGAGCGCCACGACCTCGTGCCGGTTAAGCCCAGCCCCGGGCTCCAGCCCGAAGAATTCGGTGACCGTCTCCCGCACCGGAGGGCTGCGGGTCATGCCGCCGACCAGGAGGATCTGGTCAATCTGCGCCGGCGAGAGCCCCGCCTGCTGGAGCGCGTCCCGGCAGACCGCGCGCGAGCGCTCCAGGAAGGGCGCCGAGAGGCGGCGCAGCAGCGGACGATCGACGCG
>CAZKWG010000665.1:0-4667 GCA_964556105.1 uncultured Enterobacterales bacterium
CCCCTCCTCGAGGAGCCCCGCGATCATCACCTCCGCCATCACGCCGCCGCCGATGAAGCCCAGCTTCCAGGACACGGATCACCTCCAGGCCCGCCGCTTAGCCGCTCGGACGCGGATTGACTACCGGCGCACCCGCTTCGTGAACAGGCGGCCCAGGCCCCACTCCAGCAGGTTCAAGGGCGAGCCGAGGCCGCGGGGGACGGCGTCCAGGTCCATCGCCGAGAAGGCCCGCTCCGTGCGGAGCTTCTGTAGCTCGGCGTCGATGGCGACCAGCTCGGGCACGACGTTGGCCTTGCGCTCGGCCTCGGCGCGCAGCTTGTCCAGGTTGGCGGTCATGGCGTCCACGTCCAGCAGGGCGAGCGGGGCGGCGCAGTGATCGCAGGCGTCCTTGCGCTGCACGTCCACGGGCGCGCCGCAGTTGGAGCAGGAGACCTGCTTCACCGCGCGCCGCAGCTCTTCCAGCTTCGCGCCGCTCAGCGCCACCAGCAGGCCCTTCTCCCGAAGGAAGCCGTAGAAGCTGATGAAGTGGCCGTGCGTGAGATCCTTGCAGGCCCAGACCTGGTAGTCGCCGGTCTTCACCTTGCGCACGCTGCGCTGCAGCGGGGAGGCGCAGCGGGCGCAGCGCAGGGTCGGGGCCAGCGGGCGTCGCTCGCCGCCGTGGCGCTCGTGCAGATCGTAGGAGAGCTGCAGGACCGCGGCGGGGGTGAGCGCGAGGCTCTCCATGCGATCGAACCACAGGCCGTCGCAGTCCGGGCAGATCTCGATCTGCACCTGACGGCCGTAGTGCGCGGGGAAGGTCTCCTCGACCATCGGGAAGCGGCAGGAGGGGCAGGACCCAGACATGGATTCAGTATACCTGCCCCGCCTCAGGGCGACTGAAAGCTCGGCTCCGCGAGAAAGGCCTCGTCGGTGAGCGACTCGAGAAAAGCCAGCAGATCCGCCTTCTCCTCGTCCGTGAGATCGAGCTGGAAGACCAGCTCGCTCTTGAGCGGGCTCTGCGCGCCGTCGCCCGCGTTGTCGCCGTCCTCGAGCAGGCGCCCGCCGCGGCTGTAGATGTCGATGACCTCTTCCAGGGTCTCCACGCTGCCGTCGTGCATGTAGGGCGCGGTGAGGGCCACGTTGCGCAGGGTGGGCACGCGGAAGGCGCCCATGTCGGCCGGGTCGCCGGTGATCTCGTACAGGCCCTGGTTGGTCTCCGGGTAGGCGCCCTCACCGTCCACGTTGTACAAGCCTGTGTTGAAGAAGCTCTCCTGTACGCCGGCGGAGGTGGCGCTGACGAAGCTGGCGGTGAAATTCAACCCAGAGTGGCAGTGATAACACTCCGCCTCCTCGCTGAAGAAGAGGCCCATGCCGCGCAGGGCGGCGTCGGACATGCCCGAGCGGTCGTTCTGGTACTCGAAGCGGTCGTAGGGGCTGTCCGACGAGATGAGCCCGCGCACGAAGGTGGCGAGGGCGTAGACCAGGCTGCTCTCCTCGAAGGGGTCCGCGTCGGGGAAGGCGGCCTCGGCGAGGGTGGCGACCTCGTCGTCGGCCTCCAGGCGGGCGCGGATCTCCTCCATGTGGCCGGACATGCCGAGCTCGGTGGGCACGTCGTTGAACATGGGGATGAGGAGCTGCTCCTCCAGCGTGGGCAGCAGGGGGTTCGGCCAGGTGTAGGTGCTCAGCCAGGCGACGTTGACCAGCGCCATGCTGTTGCGCGGGATGACGTCGCCGGTGGAGCCGATGGGCGTCACCTTGGCGTCGGTGAACGCCAGGGCGGGGTTGTGGCAGTCGGCGCAGGACTGCTCGCCGTTGCCGCTCAGGCGCTGATCGTAGAAGAGCGCGCGGCCGAAGGCGAACTTCTCCGGGGTGGCCGGGTTCTCGTCGGGGACCAGGGGCTCGGGGAAGCCGTCCGGCAGCGGGAGCTGCCAGGCGCTCGCGGTCTCGCCGGTCTCGCTCCCGCCGCCCTTGTCGTCCCCGCAGGCGGCGAGGAGCGGGCTGCCGAGGAGCAGGCCGGCGATCAGCGCGCCTCGACCGTGAACAGCCGCTGCTCGCCCGGGGCCGTGTTGTCCCCCCAGGGAAGGCCCAGCGCGCCGAAGAGTCCAGTACATTCGGGATCTCCTTCGCTCGACATGCAGCCCGGCATGCTGTCCCCCTCTTGCAGCTCGCCGCTGAGATCGTTCTCGGCGTAGAGGTCCGCCAGATCCAGCGCGACGGCGTCGTTGGCGACGTCGAAGTCCACCAGCGTCACGGCCGCCTGGTTCTCCAGGGTGCAGGCATAGGATCCGTCGTCGAGCTTCTCACAGTCCGTGGCCCCGAGGTGAAACACGAAGGTCGTGGACGCCTCGGTGGTCATGTCGATTTTGGCGAACTTGTAGCCGCCTGTCCACGACCACCACAGGCTCGTGTCGTTGAGGGGGGCCGGCGCCGTGGCGGCGTCGATGTGATTGAGCGCGTCGGGAACACCGATATTGAAGGAGATACCGGTATAGTCTCCCTCCGCGACCAGGCCGCGCAGCTCCGTGTTCGTGTCGGGGCTGCCCGTGGCGCAGCGGCCGCTGCCGTCCTCGAAGTCCAGCAGCGCGACGTTCTCGGACTGCCAGGTGCCGTCCTGGTCCAGGCTCACCAGCACGGGCTCTCCCGCGCTGTCGATGAGGGCGAGATCATAAACATAGAAGCGGAAGTCCCGCGGCTCGAGGGCGTTCGCGCCCGTGCCCATCCCGCTGAGCGTGCCGCCGCAGGCGAAGTCCACGCCCCCCGCGCGCGCGCGGAAGGGGATCGAGACCTCCATCTGCCCCGCCGGCGTCCCCGTGTCACCCGTCTCCAAGGTCTTGTCCGCGCTGTCGTTGCAGGCCAGCATCAGTGCCAGTATCACGATGTTACTCCTTGGTTATTACGGAAGCGGATACGTCTACTCCGCCGTGAACGCGATCTCGGCGGAGGCGGGCGCGCAGCCCTCCTCGTCCTCGCCGCACAGGAGCTCCTCGCTGACCAGCACCTCGTCGCCGTCCGCGTAGCGGAGGGTCGCCGTCAGCGTGTGCGCTCCGGCCTCGACGGCGATCGTCGGGGTCGTCTCGTCGCTCTCCAGCACGACGACGCCGTCCAGCGCAATCTCCAGGTAGCCGATGGGCTCGCCGGCGTTGTGCAGCGCGGGCGACTCGAGCGCGAAGTTCTCGACGATGAGCGAGCAGGAGACGTCGCCGGCGGTCGCCGTGCCGCCGTCCGAGGGCACCAGCCACTCCACCGAGGGGGCGGGGAGCGCGGCCTCCTCCTTCTCATCACCGGCGCAGGCGAGCAGCAGAGCGAGCAGCATGAGGACTCCTGTTGTGACTTGTAGTTCTGGGAGGGGTCAGGGCGCGGTGGGGAAGGGTCGGATCACGTTGACCCACTCCACTGACAGTAGAAGATGGGAGGTGGCGTTGCGGCCCGCGCCGGGGACGGGGGGACCGAGCAGGGCCGTGAGCTGGACGCGGTCGGAGATCGTGGGCGCGAGCGTGAGCGAGGGCCCCAGCGAGGTCTCCAGCGTGGGGAAGGCGCCGCCCTCGCCGTGCCCGATCAGGGCGAGCCCCAGGCGCGCGCGGCCGCCGAGCTGCCGGTCCAGGGTCAGGGAGCCGTCCAGGGCGCGCGCGGCCTCGCCGACCAGCGGCTGCTCCAGGGCCAGCCGTCCCCACAGCCCCCAGGGGGCGGGCGCGGTCGCCACGCGCAGGCCGAGCTGCGCCGCGAGGCTGCTCTGGTCATGGTCCTCGGACCCGAAGGACCCGCCCGCCAGCCCGAGCTCGCCCGCGAGCTGGGGCGCGCGCTCCCCGAGGCGGTCTGGAGGGGCCTCGACGAGCAGCCAGGCGCTGGCCCGTCCGAGCCCCAGCTCCGCGCTGCGCGCCCCGTCCAGCGCGTCCACCGAGAGCCGCAGCGGCGCCCGCGCGCCGAGCTGAAGCCAGGGGCTCACCCGCGCCAGCAGCGCCGCCGAGAGCGTCCCCTCCCCTCCCCCGTCGTCGCCCACGGCGGACCAGCGCCCGTCCCAGGCCCAGCCGCCGGTCTGCAGATCGCCTCCAACGCCGAGACCCAGGCCGAGCCGGTCGCAGGAGGCCAGCGCGGTGGGGGCCACGCCCGCGCTCGCGCAGCAGGAGGCGGCGCGCGCGGGACCGGCGAGCAGCGCGGCGGCGAGGACGGCGATCACGGGCTCACCTCGACCGTCAGGGTGTAGGCCTCGAGCCCCTCTTCATCGCCCACGTAGCCGGTGATCGTCCACAGTCCGGGCATGTGGAAGCGCTGCAGGCCGACATAGGAGCCGTCACCCTGGTCGTCGAGGTGCACGACCTCGCCGCTGTGGCCCATCCCCGGCATGTCGCCGCGGAGCATCACCGCCAGCCCTGGCGCGGCGTGCCCGTCGGCCAGCGCGCTCACCCAGAGGATCAGCTCGGCGTCACCCTGATCGTAGCGGGTCTGCTCCAGCGCGACCCACCAGGTCTCGCCCTCGCTCGCCGTCTCGCCGACGACAGGCGAAGCACCGAGGCAGGACAGGAGGAGCAGCGGCGTGAACATCCCCGACCGTCTATACCAACCCTTCGCTCCTGACACCGCGGCAAACTGTCGCAGCAGGGGGCGGCAGCGGGCTAGCTCGCCGCCGGGCGCCGGGAGAGCTTGCGCTGCAGCGAGCGCCGGTGGATGCCCAGGGCGTCGGCGGCGTGGGT
>CAZKWG010000666.1:0-4646 GCA_964556105.1 uncultured Enterobacterales bacterium
CGGCTTCCACGCGCCGACGATGAGCTGGCCGGTGGCCGGCACGCTGATGGTGGAGCCGACCGAGAGCGAGTCCAAGGCCGAGCTGGACCGCTTCTGCGACGCGCTGCTGGCCATCCACCAGGAGATCCTCGACGTCGCCGAGGGCCGCGCCGACCGCAAGATCAACGTCCTGCACGGCGCCCCGCACACGGCGAAGCTGATCACGGCGGACGATTGGACCCTGCCCTATGGCCGGCAGAAGGCGGCCTATCCCGGGGCCTGGCAGAAGAGCCACAAGTACTGGCCGACCGTGGGCCGCGTGGACAACGTCTGGGGCGATCGCAACCTGCGCACCGGCTGGGCGGCGGGCGAAGATCCGACCTGAGCGGGTCTGAGGCGCGCCTCTGACAGGCTAGATAATCTAGCCTGTCAGGTCGCGCCGCGCTGCCTGCGCTCGGCGGCGCTGACGGTGTTCTCCATCAGCATGGCGATGGTCATCGGGCCCACGCCGCCCGGCACGGGGGTGATCGCCGCGGCGCGCTCGGCGGCGGCGGCGTACTCCACGTCGCCCACCAGCTTGCCGGCGGCGTCGCGGTTGATGCCGACGTCGATGACGGTGCTGCCCTCGCGCACCCAGGCGCCGGGGACGAAGCCCGCCTTGCCGATGGCCACCACCAGCACCTCGGCGCGCCCGACGTGGGCCGCCAGATCGCGCGTCCGGGAGTGGCAGAGGGTGACGGTGGCGTGCTGCTTCTCCAGCAGCATGGCCATCGGGCGGCCGACGATGTCCGAGCGCCCGACCACCACCGCCTCGGCGCCGGCCAGCGGCGTCCCGGCGTGGGCGAGCAGGCGCATCACGCCGAGCGGGGTGCAGGCGACGAAGCGCGGCCGGCCCTGGGAGAGCAGGCCCACGTTGTGAGGATGGAAGCCGTCTACATCCTTAGATGGATCCACGCGGTCCAACACCACCTGGGACCGGATATGGGCCGGCAGCGGGAGCTGCACCAGGATGCCGTCGATGGCCTCGTCGGCGTTCAGGCTGTCCACCAGCGCGAGCAGCTCCTGCTCCGAGCTCTGCTCGGGCAGGATGATCTCCCGCTGGTGCAGGCCCAGGCTGGCCGCCATCTGCGCCTTCTTGTGGACGTAGACCACGCTGGCGGGGTCCTCCCCCACGCGCACCACGGCCAGGCCCGGCGGGCGGGCGAGGGCGGACACGCGGGCGGGGAGCGCGCCCGTGACGGAGGCGGCGACGGCCTTCCCGTCGATGCGCAGCGCGCTCAACTGCTCGCCGCGGCGCCGGAGCTGCCACCCGAGCTGCCGCTGCCGCCGGTGGAGCCGCCGCTGCCCGTGCTGGGGGCGGAGGTGCTGGCGGGGGCCGCGGCGCTGTCCGCGGGCTTCGCGGCGGCGGGCGCGCTCTCCGAGGCGCTCTTGCCCCCGGACTCGCCGGACGCGCCGTCCGAGGCGCCGCCGCTCTTCAGCCCGTAGTGGTCGCGATACCAGCCGCCGCCCTTCAGCACGAAGGCCGACGTGCTGACCAGCTTGCGCACCTCGCCGCCGCCGCAGGTCGGGCAGCTGGCGGGCGCAGGATCGCTCATCTTCTGGAAGACCTCGAACTTGTGCCCGTTGGCGACACAGGCGTACTCGTAGATGGGCATGGGCTCCCTCTGGTCCGGCCCGATGGGTAAGCACCCCAGCGTCCGCGGGCAAGCGCCATGTTACAGACGGGCGTCTGCTCTGCTCCTGAGGTCCTCGCGCATGCGCTACGCGCTCATCGGTCTGGCCCTGTTCGCCGCCGGCACCGCCGTGCAGGTGATCGTGCAGGCCTGCCTGAACGCCGTGGACATCGGGAAGCCCGTGCGCTTCAGCGCCCGCGCGCTCAGCCTGCTGCTGCGCGACTTCGGAATCAAGGTGGTCGCGGTGCTCTCCATGCCGCTGGGCGCGTTCGAGCTGGGGCCCAGCCGCACGCCCCTCGCCGACAGCACCCGGCCGCCGGTGATCCTGGTGCCCGGCTACGGCATGAACCGTGCATGCTTCTTCTTCCTGGCCTTCTACCTGAAGAAGCGCGGCTTCCCGTGGGTCTGGATCGTCAACAACCGCCCGCACTCCGCCTCGATCCCGGACTACGCCGACCGCCTCGCCTACGCCGTGCAGCGCCTGAAGCGGGAGAGCGGCGCGGAGACCGTGGACCTGATCGGCCACTCTGCGGGCGGGGTGATCTCCGCCTGGTACCTGCACCATCGCGGGGGAGCCGACCACGTCCGCCGCCTGGTCACCATCGGCACCCCGTGGGCTGGGACGCGCATGGCCATCTTCGGGCAGCGCGCGCACGCCGCCGACCTGATGCCGGACGCCCAGGTCATCCGCCAGATCCAGCGCCCGCCCGTCCCCACCTACGCGATCTGGACGCGCCAGGACGGCGTGCTCATCCCCTACCAGAGCGGGCACGCGGAGGGGATGGAAGCCATCGAGGTCGAGGACGAGACCCACCTGTCGATGCTCTACAGCGCGACCGTCTACCGCACGGTCCGCGATCTGCTCTCGGGACCCCAGGAGAGCGCATGAACCCGCTCGACCGCCGCGTCATCCTGGTGACGGGCAAGGGCGGCGTGGGCAAGACCACCGTGACGGTCCTGCTCGGGCTGCTCGGCGCGGCCCGCGGGCGCCGCACCCTCCTGGTCGAGACCGCCGGCGCCTCCTCCATCCCGCCGCTCTTCGGCCAGCCCCCCGCCGGCTACGAGCCCCTGGAGCTGCGGCCCGACCTCTTCACCATGTCGGTGACCGGCGGCGAGGCGCTGGAAGACTACGTCGTGCAGCAGATCAAGGTGCGACGCCTCTTTCAGCTCGTCTTCAAGAACCGGGTCATGGGCGCCTTCCTGGACGCCGTGCCGGGGCTGTCGGACGTGCTGACCCTGGGCAAGGTCTTCGACCTGTATCGATCGACCGAGGGCGGCGATCCCACCTGGGACCTGATCATCGTGGACGCGCCGGCCACCGGCCACGGCCTGACCCTGCTGGGCAGCCCGATGTCGATGATGGAGCTGACGAAGAAGGGGGCCTTTTACGAGGGCGCCCGCCAGGTGCACGAGGTGCTGGACGATCCGGCGAAGGCGGCGGTGGTCCTGGTCTGCCTGCCCGAGGAGATGCCCGTCAACGAGACGCTGGACCTCTGGGAGCGGCTCGGGCGCACGCGCGAGCTGACCCGCCTCTGCGTGCTCAACGAGATGTACGCGCCGCTCTTCCCGAACCGCGAGGACTGGCCGGCGGCCCGCGACGCCCTGGCCGCCTCCACGGACGCGGCGGTGCGCGAGGCCGCGGCGCTCACCGAGCTGTGGGAGCAGCGGCTCGGCCGCCAGGACCAGGCCCGCGCCCGGCTGCGCGAGGGGCTGCCCCTCCCCGTCGTCGAGCTGCCCTTCCTCTTCCACCGCGAGCTGACCGGCCAGGACCTCTCCGGCCTCTCCCGCGCGCTGGCCATCGCCCTGGACCGGCTGGAGGAGGGCCGATGACCCGCGTCGTCGTCTGCTGCGGCTCGGGCGGCGTCGGCAAGACCACGCTCAGCGCCGCCCTGGCGCTCAACGCCGCGCTGGCGGGCAAGCGCGTCGCCGTGCTGACCATCGACCCCGCGCGCCGGCTGGCGGACAGCCTGGACATCGGCACCATCGGCAACACGCCGCGCCGCGTCCCGCTCGAGGTGCTGAAGCCCGGCGCCGCTGGCGCGCTGGACGCCGTCATGCTGGACGCCAAGGCCACCTTCGACGATCTGGTGCGGCGCTCCGCCGCGAGCCCGGAGCGCGCCGAGAGCATCCTGGCCAACCACTATTACCAGGTGGCGAGCACGCGGCTGGGCGGCAGCCACGAGTACATGGCGATGATGCGCCTGCTCGATCTGGTGGAGTGCGGGCGCTACGACGTCGTCGTCCTGGACACGCCGCCCACCCGCCACGCCCTGGAGTTCCTCACCTCGCCGGACCGGCTGGAGGCGGTGCTGGACGAGGGCGTGCTGCGCTGGCTCATCCTGCCCAGCACGAAGGGCGGCTGGCGCGCGCTGGAGCTGGGCAGCGAGGCGGTCAGCCGGGTGCTGCGCCGGCTGGTCGGCGTCGGCACCGTCAGCGAGATCGGCGAGTTCTTCGAGCTGACCCGCGATCTCGGGGTCGCCATCGCGCGCAACAGCGGCCGGGCCCGCAGGCTGCTGGCCAGCGCGTCTACCCAGTTCTACCTGGTCACCTCTCCCGCGCCCGGCGCGCGCGAGGAGGCGCTCTACTTCTTGCAGGTGTTGGGTGAGCGCAAGCTGCCCTTTGGTGGCTTCATCGTCAACCGCACCGCCCTGCCGCCCGAGCGTGCATTGGATCCCAACGCCTTGCCCGAGGAGGGTCCGCTGCCGCCGGAACGTTGGCGGGCGGTCATGGCTGGTGTCGCCCGCGCGCCGCTGTTGCGTCGTCAGCTCGCCACGGCGCATGCCCGCGCCATCGAGGCCCTGCGCGCGGCGGGCCCGGCGGGGGCGCCGTGTTGGAAGGTGCCGGATCAGGAGCAGGATCTGCACACGTTGCAGGGGCTGGCGGCGCTGGTGGGGTGGTTGCCGGAGGTGGGGTGAGCGCGCTCCGTCAAAGGGCTCGCGCCCTCTCGGGACCTCAGTAGCGGCGGTCCTGCGGGAGTCCCGACCGAGGCCACCC
>CAZKWG010000667.1:0-4641 GCA_964556105.1 uncultured Enterobacterales bacterium
TTGCTCGTGTCGTATTGGACGCCCGCGGCGATCTCGCCCTCCGCCTCGCTGGAGTCGCTGGCGCCCCAGGCGAATTTGGCGTAGGCGTAGCCGCCGAGCTGACCCTTGACCTTCACGCCCGGGGTGGGGACCATGAAGTCGAGCTGGTTGACGGTGTCCTGGGCCGACTTCGCCGCGCTGCCCATGATGCGGATGATGTTCTCGCGCCCGGCGTTCAGCGCGCTCCGGGCGGCCTTCGCGGCGGCCGGCCCCTCGCCGGTCATCGCCGCGCCCATCTTGTTCATCTCGCCGATCACGCCGTCGAAAGGCACCACGATGCCGGCGGCGCGCTCGGCCTCCTCGCCCGGCAGATCGCAGGCGCTCGAGAGCTCGCTCTGGAAGGACTTGCGGCGCGACTTGATCTTCTCCAGCGCCGTAGAGAAGGGGTTGAGCCAGTGGTTCTCGGTGGTCAGCTCCTCCTTGATCGTGCTCTTGTTGGACTCGGTGTAGTCGGAGTCCATGATGATCTTGGCGATCAGCGGGTTGATGATCCCGTTGACCTCCTGCTCGTTCTTCGTGACCAGCCCGCCGATGGCCTTGAGCTTGTTGGCGGTCCCCTCCACCTTGTCGGCGGCGAAGAAGCGGATGGACTCCCGGGCGGCGGCCTGCACCAGCGCGAGCGGGTTCTTGTCGCCCTCCACCTCGGCCTCGATCTGCCCGAACAGGCCGACGCCGATCTTGAAGAAGAGGACCGTGAACTCTCCGCCCATCTTGACGTTCAGCTTGATCGTGCTGGTCGTGGCTTTGTTGTGGCCATCCTCCTGGTTGAACAGGCCCGCGCCCAGCTTCGTCTCCTTGCCCAGCTCGGCCGTGACCTCGGCGTGGACGGCGAAGCCGGGGAGCACCGGCACGTTGATGGCGAAAGCCAGCTCGGTCGAGTTGGCCAGCTTGACGTCGGGGAGCTTGCTGCCGCCCTCCTCCTCGTCCAGCTGCACGCCGCCGCTCCCGCCGCTGCCGGCGAAGGGGTCCAGCAGGCCCTCGGCGCTCTTGCCCTGCACCACCGCGTCGGCCACCGCGTCGGCGTTCTGCTCGTAGCGGTCGCCCGCGCGCCCCACCCCGTCCTTCAGCTGCACGCCGCCCTGCTGCTGAACGGTGTGGGCCGCCTCGTGGGCCGCCGTGTGCAGGTCGGGCGTCCCGGCGAAGGCCACGTCTGAGCCCGACGCGAAGGCTCGGGCGCCCATGGCGCTGGCGGCGTCGGACGCTTTTGCCCCGGTGTGGGCCTTGACGCCAGAGACGTCGTGCTTACCGAAGCTGCTCTGGATGCGATCGGCGAAGGGGCAGCGCGCCGCCCGAGCCGGACAGGCCCGCCGCCGCGGCTCTCTGCACGCCTCGCTCGCCGTTGCCGCCCATGAATTGCAGCATCGGGCTCAGCGCCAGCATCTGGACCAGGCTGAAGCCGCGGGGCCCCGTGTCATCGGGAGGAGGAGCCGCGGGTGACTCGCCGCCGCCGCCGCCGCCGCCACCCCCCAGCGAGAGGCGCTGCAGCGGGTCGCGGAGCGGGTCGGCCAGCTCCGGTTGATCGGTCTCTTCCGCCTGCGCAGGCCGCTCCGCCTTCATCTGCACGGGGGAGGGCGCCAGGTTCATCGCCTGGTTCTGCTGGAGGGGCGTCGCGGAGAGAGCGCTCATCGGGCAGCCTCGAGACAGGAGGGATCAGATGGATCCACAGACAGCATTTCATGGGTCGGTTGGGAGCACAAGGGGGTGAGCGCTACAGGCCGATACTTCGTGGAGAATGGGCATGTAACCTCTCAACACGAGCCAGGACATGCCACGCGCGGACCGACAGGCTACGACGCGGGAGACATGAAGGCTCGACCGACCAGGCTCCCGACGCTTCGACCGCCCCGCTTCGCCCGGCTGCGGAGACTCCTGGGTTGGCTCCTGCGACTGCTGGCGCTCTTCCCGCTGCTGAGCGCGCTGCAGGTGGGCCTGGTCCGCTTCGTGAACCCACCGCTGACCTGGACCATGGTCGACCGCGCCTGGACACACCACGCCGAGACCGGGCGTTGGGCCTGGGTGGACTACCGGCCGACGGACGCGCGCGGCCAGGGCGGTCTCCTGGCCCGCGCCGCGGTCTCGAGCGAGGACGCCCGCTTCTGGCTGCACCGCGGCTTCGACCTCGAGGGCATCTGCACCGCGCTGCGCAAGAACCGCGCGGCGGGCGAGCCCGTGGCGGGCGGAAGCACGATCTCCCAGCAGGTGGCCCGCAACGTCTTCCTCTGGCAGGAGCGCTCCTGGCTGCGAAAGGGCCTGGAGGCCTGGTACACCCTGCTCCTGGAGGCGCTCGTGCCGAAGGCGCGCATCCTCGAGCTGTACCTGAACGTCGCGGAGACCGGCCCGATGACCTTCGGCGTCGAGGCCGGCGCCCGCCGGCACTTCGACCTGCCCGCCCGATCGCTCGACGCCGAGCAGGCCGCGCGCCTCGTCGCCATCCTCCCCTCCCCCCGGCGCTGGCGCGTGGATGGCGCCACCGCGACGACGCGCGCGGCGCGCATCCTGGCCCGCCCGGCGCTCTTCCCCGGAGATCCCGGCTTCGAGGCGCTGGAGATGAAGTGGTCGCGGGGCCCGTGGATCCCAGAGGTCTGCACACAGGCGCTACGCTGAAGCGCGTGTCCCCCACGGCCGCCCGGCCGGGGGTCCTCCACCCGCGGCACCTCGCCCGGAACCCCCTTCGCCGGAGAGCCCCATGCCCCGTCCCCTCCCCCTCTTCGTCCTCGTCCTCTCTCTGCCGCTCTCCGCCTGCGAGGACGGAAAAGGTGAGACCGGCGCCTCGGCCGACGGGCCGACCTGGCACCAGGACCTCGCGCCCCTCGTGGAGGCGAAGTGCGGTAGCTGCCATGAGGCAGGCGGGATCGCCCCCTTCCCGCTGGAGACCTGGGAGGAGGCCGCGCCTTACGCCGCGGCGATGGCGGCCTCGGTGGCGGCCGGCTCCATGCCGCCCTGGCCAGCCGACAGCGACTGCAACACCTACCTGTATGACCGCTCGCTGACCGACGAGCAGATCGCGACCTTTCAAGCCTGGGCTGACGCGGACGCGCCCGAGGGCGATCCCGCCGACCCCGCTCCACCCCTGGACGAGGCGGGCGGCGGCCTGAGCCGCATCGACGCCAGCTACACGATGAGCGAGCCCTACACCCCGCAGGTGGAGCCCGACGAGTACCGCTGCTTCCCCTTCGAGTGGGAGGAGGGCGACACCTGGCTGACCGGCTTCGGCGTCACGCCGGGCGAGCGGCGGGTGGTTCACCACGTCATCGCGTTCTCGGTCTCCGCGGAGGACATGGCGCAGGTCCGCGCCTGGGACGAGGCCGACGAGGGCCTCGGCTACAGCTGCTTCGGCGGCCCCACCGCCGACGGCGAGGCGCGGATGGAGGCCGACTGGCTGGGCGGCTGGGTGCCGGGCAGCACGGGCACGGACTGGCCGGAGGGCACGGGCATCCCGATGAGCGAGGGCGCGGGGATGGTCGTGCAGCTGCACTACAACACCGAGACGGCCGGCGCGCTGCCCGACCAGAGCACCGTCTCCTTCATGCTGGCCGACAGCGTGGAGAAGGAGGCGCGCATCGCCAAGATCCTCGATCCGAGCTGGGTCATCGGCGACGGGATGGCGCTGCCGGCCGGCGAGATGACCACCGTGAGCTTCTCGCTGGACATCCCGGTCGACATCACCCTCTACACGGCGGGGCTGCACATGCACACGCGCGGCGCGTCGACCACGCTGCGCGCGACGCCCGCTGGCGGCGACGAGGGCTGCCTGCTCGACATCCCCGACTGGGACTTCCACTGGCAGGGCAGCTACCACCTCGCCGAGGCCCTCCCCCTCGCCGCCGGGAGCACCGTCAGCCTGAGCTGCACCTTCGACAACACCGAGGGCGGCGCAGACATGGCCTGGGGCGAGGGCACGGACGACGAGATGTGCCTGGGGACAGCCTATGTGACGGTGGAGTAGCCAGCCCGCTCGGCGGGACGGCGCGCGCTGCTTTGTGCGCGTCGGCGTCGGCTTGTGGGTGGGGAGTGGGCAGCGTCTCACACAGAGGCACAGAGGCACAGCGCCGAGCGGTCGGGGTGCCGCGAGCGCTGATCGGAGGATCGGAGCCGTGGCGGCCGCGCGCTCCTCCTCTGTGCCTCTGTGCCTCTGTGTGAGGGCCGTTCCGTTGCATGCGGTCCGTGACGGGCAGGGGTGTGCGACAGGCCATCATGGCCTTCGCAATGGGCTGCGAGCCCGAAGTTTCAATGCGCTCCGTAACGCGCAGGGGCATGCAACGAAGACAACTACCCGGGTGCCACGAAGGTCTGCGAGGTTTCAACGCGCTCCGTAACGCGCAGGGGCATGCAACGTCGCCTTCGCGGACGGCCTGCCCGAGGGCCTGTCGGTCGTTTCAATGCGTTCCGTAACGCGCAGGGGCATGCAACCATCGCGCAGCGTCTGCTCATTGGAGCTCATCGCATGGAGTTTCAATGCGCTCCGTAACGCGCAGGGGCATGCAACTCCGGTGGTATGGTCCGGTACTCCATGGAGGCGGATGTTTCAATGCGCTCCGTAACGCGCAGGGGCATGCAACTCCCTGGCTGTAATGGTCGGGGGGGCTGCGGGCGGCAGTTTCA
>CAZKWG010000668.1:0-4641 GCA_964556105.1 uncultured Enterobacterales bacterium
GCCCGCATCCAGGAGGGCGTGGAGAGCCTGGCCGGCTACGCCGACATCTTCCTGCGCAACACCCTGGCCAGCGGCGTGGTGCCCCAGCTCTCCGCCATCCTCGGGCCCTGCGCCGGTGGCGCCGTCTACAGCCCGGCGATCACCGACTACATCGTCATGGTCAAGGGCAGCTCCTACATGTTCGTGACCGGGCCGGACGTGATCAAGGCGGTCACGCACGAGGAGGTCACCAAGGAGGCGCTCGGCGGCGCCGACGTCCACTGCGGCGTGAGCGGCGTGGCGCACTTCGCCGTCCCCGACGAGCTCGCCGCGCTCGCCCTCCTGAGAGAGCTGCTCAGCTACCTCCCGCAGAACAACCTGGAGGAGGCGCCGCGGGGGCCGCAGGACGACCCCGCCGACCGGCCCTGCCCCGAGCTCGACACGCTCGTGCCGACCAACGCCAACAAGCCCTACGACGTGCACGATCTCATCGTGCAGGTCGCCGACCACGGCCGCTTCCTCGAGGTCCAGCCGGACTTCGCGCCGAACATCGTCGTCGGCTACTGCCGGCTCGGCGGGCGCTCGGTGGGCGTCATCGCGAACCAGCCCGCGCACTTCGCCGGCGTCCTGGACGTCAACTCCTCGATCAAGGCCGCGCGCTTCGTGCGCTTCTGCGACGCTTTCAACATCCCGCTGTGGGTGATCGAGGACGTGCCCGGCTTCCTGCCCGGCGTGGACCAGGAGCACGGCGGCATCATCAAGCACGGCGCCAAGCTGCTCTACGCCTTCTGCGAGGCCACGGTGCCCAAGGTCACCCTGATCACGCGCAAGGCCTATGGCGGCGCCTACTGCGTGATGAACTCCAAGCACATCCGCGCCGACCTGAACCTGGCCTGGCCCACCGCCGAGATCGCCGTCATGGGCCCGGACGGCGCGGTGAACATCATCTTCCGCCGCGAGCTGGATCGCGCCGCCGACCCGGCGGCGAAGAAGGCGGAGCTGGTCGAGGATTACCGGGAGAAGTTCGCGAATCCCTATCAGGCCGCCAGCCTGGGCTACGTGGACGAGGTCCTGCGCCCCAGCCACACCCGCGCTCGCCTGATCGAGGCCTTCGACGCGCTACAGAACAAGCGCGATCAGAACCCCAGGAAGAAGCACGGGTCCATCCCATTGTGAGCCTGGCCCGGGTTGACGGGACGCCTCGTATCGACTAGTAGGGGCCGTTCGAGACATCCCCGCTCTGGCTTCGGTCAGCGGGTACGCACCGAAGAACCAGAAACTGACACGACACGAGGAGTTTCCCATGGCCGTTCGCCTCCGGCTGACCCGTCTGGGCGCCAAGAAGAGGCCGTTCTACCGCGTGATCGCGACTGACTCGCGCACCCGCCGTGACGGTCGCTATCTCGAGAACCTCGGCACCTACGATCCGGGTCAGGGCGACACCGCCCTCAAGCTCGATCTGGCCCGGGTGGACTACTGGATCGGTGTGGGCGCTCAGCCTTCCGACACCGTGCGCGATCTGATCGCCAAGGCCCGCGCCTCCGCCGGGGCCGCCCCCGCCGCGCAGAGCTGACCTTGCATCCGCTCGCCGAGTTCATGGCCAGGTCCGTGCTCGCCCACCCGGACGACGTGAAGCTGACGGTGGTGGAGGGTGCTACCTCCATGCTGCTCGAGCTGCGCGTTCACGCGGACGATGTCCAGCGTCTTCGCCACGATCGCAGCTCCCTTCTCCGCGCCATGCAGGTGGTGTTGAACGCCGCCAGCGGGCCGCAGAAGGCGGTCCTCGATCTCGTCGAGGACAGCGCGCGTCGCGCGCGCAGCGACGAAGAGTAGGCCGGGCCCCGGTTGTCCCGCTCCACTTCGGCCGCGCGCGAAGGCGAGGTCTCTCTCGGGTTCGTCTCCGGCGTGTTCGGGACGGATGGAGAGCTGCGCCTCTATCTTCACAACCGCACCAGCCGCCTGCTCGACGACTGGCGGGAGGTCGTGCTGGTCCCACGCGACGGCGTGCGCCGCTCCGCCCGCATCCGGGGGCGCTCCGGCGCCGGCGGTCGGGTGATCGCGCGCATCGAGGGCGTCAGCAGCCCGGAGGCCGCGGCGGCCCTCATGGACGCCGAGATCCTCTTCGCGCGCGCCAGCCTCCCGGCCGTCGAGCCGGACGCCTGGTATCACGCCGATCTTCTGGGTCTTCCCGTGCGCACCGCCTCCGGTCGCGCGCTGGGGCGCCTGGCGGAGATCCACAGCGCGGGCGGCACCGACGTCTGGCTGATCCGCGGCCCCGAGGGCGAGACCTACATCCCGGCCCTGAAGGTCAACCTCGTCTCGGTCCAGCCGGGCCAGGGCGTGGTCGTCACCGATGAGGCCGTCCCGCAGATCCTGTAGGGCCTCCTGATCGCAGGGTCAACCGATGCGCTTCGACATCCTCACGCTGCACCCGGCGATGTGCGAGGGGCCCCTCTCCACGAGCATCGTCGGTCGCGCGCGCGAAGGGGCGCTGATCGACGTGCGCGTCCACGACCTGCGCCAGTGGGGCCTGGGTCGCCACCGCACCTGCGACGACACGCCTTATGGCGGCGGCAGCGGCATGGTCATGCGCGTGGACGTGGTCGATCAGGGGCTGGAGGCGGTGCGCGGCCCCGGCTGCCGGACCATCCTGATGGACCCCGCCGGCGCCCGCTTCACCCAGGCCCACGCCGAGCGCCTGGCCGCGCTGCCTCAGATCGTGCTGGTCTGCGGCCACTATGAGGGCGTGGACGGGCGCGTCCGCGAGCACCTCGTGGACGAGGCCCTCTCGATCGGCGACTACGTGCTCACCGGCGGGGAGCTCGCCGCCCTCGTGGTCGTCGAGGCCGTTGCCCGCCTGCTGCCCGGCGTCCTCGGCAACCCGGACAGCGCGAGCCACGAGTCCTTCTCGGCGGGCCTCCTGGAGGCGCCGCAGTACACCCGACCGCGGGCGTACCGCGGCTGGGAGGTGCCGGAGGTGCTTCTGGGCGGCCACCACGCGCAGATCGCCGCCTGGCGCCACGCGCAGGCCGAGGCGCTCACCCGCGCCGTGCGACCGGATCTGCTCGCTCCGCGCATGGAGCGGCCGGAAGAAGATTGACAAGCGGTCCAGGGACCGCTACTTTGCCCCGGCTCTGGTCAGGGCGTGTCGCCGCGGGTCGCGGTGACGTGAAGTCCAACCTCGCGACCCTGTCTCGAGGCCGTTGCCCGACCGCTCTCTCTCGTCGAACAGGTGTGCCATGAGCACGAGCCTTCAGGCCGTCGATACGCAGATCACCAGCACCCGGCACGACGTGGACATTCGCACTGGCGACACCGTGCGCGTCCACGTCCGCATCAAGGAAGGCGACAAGTCGCGCATTCAGGTCTTCGAGGGCACGGTGATCGGCCAGCATGGCTCCGGCACCCGCTCGACGTTCACCGTGCGCAAGGTCTCCAACAACGTTGGTGTCGAGCGCATCTTCCCGAAGCACAGCCCCTCGATCGACAAGATCGAGGTCAAGACGCACCACCGCGTGCGGCGCTCCAAGCTGTACTTCCTGCGTCAGCGCAGCGGCAAGTCGGCTCGTCTGAAAGAGATCAGCTGAGCTGTCTCGCTCCGCGGATGATCGCCGCCTCGCGCTGCAGCTTGGCCTCATCGCCGAGACGCGCGTAGCCGCTGCTTTGGAGCGCGAGGGCTGGCGTGTGCTCGCCCGAAACTGGCGCTTCGCCGGCGGTGAGCTCGACATCGTGGTCGAGCGGGACGGCCGTCTGCGCGTCGTCGAGGTCAAGGCGCGCGCCCCCGACGACCCGGTGGGCCTCGAGGTCATCGACGCGCGCAAGCGGGGCCATCTCGTGCGCGCCGCAGAGGCCTTTCTCCTCGACTACGAGGACGTCTATGACGAGGTCTGCTTCCTCGTCGCGCTGGTCGAGGGTGAGCAGATCACCTGGCTCGACCACGCCTTTGACGCCTGAGCCATGCCCCTCCTCGTCATCGCCACCCCCATCGGCAACCTGAGCGACACCTCGCCGCGCTGCCGCGAGGCGCTGGCCAGCGCGGACCTGATCCTCTGCGAGGACACCCGGCGGACCCGCGCCCTGCTCTCCGCGCTGCAGATCCCCGCGCCCACGCTCTGGCGCTGTGACGCCAACGCCGAGGCCAGCCAGGTGGCCGGCGTGCTCACCCGCCTGCGGGCTGGCGAGCGCGTGGCCCTGGTCACGGACGCGGGCACGCCCGCCATCTCGGACCCGGGGAGCCTGCTCGTGGCGGCGGCGCACGAGGATGGTCAGAGCGTGGTGGTCATCGCCGGCCCCTCGTCGGTGGCGGCGGCCCTCTCCATCGCCGGCTTCCAGGCCACCCCCTTTCATTTTCTGGGCTTCCCGCCGCGCAAGGCCGGGCCGCTGGACGCCTTCGTCGTCGACGCCAGCCGCCTGCCCGGCGTGCTCGTCCTCTTCGAGAGCGGTCGCCGGGTGCCCGAGCTGCTCGACGCGCTCTCCCGCCGCATGCCCGACCGCTCCGCCTGTCTGGCCGTCGAGCTCACCAAGCTCCACGAGCGCGCGCTGCGCGGCCCCCTGCTCACGCTCCCGCGCGAGGAGCAGCCGGGCGAGGTCGTGCTGGTGATCGGCCCTGGCGCCCCGGTGCCCCCCGAAGGGCCGGCCGCGCCCGAAGGGGAGGGGCTGGCC
>CAZKWG010000669.1:0-4634 GCA_964556105.1 uncultured Enterobacterales bacterium
GGTCTTCGACGTGGGCGTGCACCCCGACGGACGCCCCTACTACACGATGCACCTGATCCGAGGCCGGACCCTCGCCGCCGCGCTGGCGGAGACCAGCGATCCTCGCCAGCGCCTCGCCCTCGTGCGCTCCCTGCTCGCCGCCGCCGAGGCCGTCGCCGCCGCCCACGCCACCGGCATGATCCACCGCGACCTCAAGCCGCAGAACATCCTGATCGGCCCTCACGGCGAGACCCAGGTGGTGGACTGGGGGGTCGCCGCGCCCACCCCCGAGGCCGCCGCGGCCTGGTCCTCGCTGCCGCCCTTCGACCTGCAGCATGCGCGGGTGGGCACCCCCGCCTACGTCGCGCCGGAGCAGGCCCTGGGCGCGCCGCCCGCTCCGGCGCACGACGTCTGGTCTCTGGGCGCGATCCTGGCGGAGCTGCTCACGGGGAGCCCTCCCCGGACCGCCCAGAGCCTGAGCGAGGCGGCCACGCCGGCCCCTCCCGTGCGCTTCCCCGCGGAGGCGCCCCCCGAGCTGGCCGCCATCGTCCGCCGCGCCATGGCCCCCCAGCCTTCCGACCGCTACCCCGACGCCAGCGCCTTCGCCGCGGACCTCCTGGCCTGGTTCGAGGGGCGCCGGGTCTCGGCCTTCTCCTACACGCGCGCCGACCTCCTCGCCCGGACGCTGCGGGCGTGGCGCGTGCCGCTCCTGGTCGCCGGCCTCAGCCTGGTCGCCGTGCTGAGCGCCGTGGGATGGGGATGGTGGCGGGCCACGCAGGCCGCGGCGCTCGCGCGGGCCTCCGAGGAGCAGGCCATCGAGGCGCGGCGCTCGACCGAGCGACAGCTCGCCCGCAACCTGGTGGATCAGGCGGTGCGGGCGACCGCTCAGGACGCCCGCGCGCGCGCCGAGGTCCTGGCCACGCAGGCCCTGCTGCTGCAGGAGGACCCCCTGGCCCGCGGCGTGCTGGCCGCGTTCGGGCATGCCAGCCGCCCCGTCCTGGAGCGCCGCCAGGACGGGCCCACCTGCCACCGCTCGCACTGGTCGCGCGACGGCTCCTGGCTGCTCTGCGTCGGGGACGACCAGATCGCCCGTTGGGATCGGGGGAGCGATCCGGAGGGCGCGCTCCTGGCCCGCTGGACCACGAAGCTCGATCCCCTGGCCGTCGCCCTGGAGCCCGAGGCCGGCGTGATCGTGGCCCTGCGCAGCGGCGTGACCACGCAGATCGACGCCGAGACGGGCGCGGAGCGTGGGTCCCCGCCCCTGCCCTTCGGCGACTGGATCCGACAGAGCTCGCCGCGGCAGATCTTCGTCAGAGGAGCCGTCTGGCGACCGCCGGCCGACGCGGCCACCGGCTGCAGCCGCAGCGTGCAGGTCGTAGAGCCCTCGCCGGACGGCGCATGGATCGCCGCGCTGTGTGGCGACGGAACGCTGGTGACGGGCCCCCCGACCAGGCCCGACCAGCACCGCCACCGAACCACGATCACCGGCCCCCACACCGCCTCGGCCTTGACCTGGACCCCCGACGGATCGCTGCTGATCGGCACGCTCCGCGGCGGGCTGCGCCTGGTGGACCCGACCACGGGCCAGCTCGAGGCCTCCCTGGACACGACCCTGGGCTCCATCTCGCAGCTCCGCGTCTCGTCCGACGGGCGCCACGCCGCCGCGGGCGGCTCCAACGGCGGCATCGGCCTGTGGAACCTCCACACCGGCGCGTGGCTGGGAGAGATCCCCGCGGCGCGCCAGCGCTCGTTCACCTTTCTCCCCGACGGGGCCTTGCAGGTCCACGATGAGGACCTCTGGCGCTGGCGCGTCACGACCCCCTCCCCCTACCGCCTCAGCGCCTCGGCGGGGCTCGCTGATCTGGCGATCTCCCCCGACGGCCGCCAGGTCGCGTTGGCCGGGGGCGACGGGATCCTCGCCGTGTTCCGCCTTCGGGACGGAGAGCGGATCGCCAGGGCCGACCTGGGCGAGGGCGTGATCAAGAGCGTCGCGTTCTCGCCCGATGGCGCCCAGATCGCGGCCGTGAACATGGGCCCTACGGAGACGATCGTGCTCTCGCTCGCGAGCGGCGAGGTGCGCCGCCTCACGGGGCACCGGCGCGCGCGCCGCGTGCTCTGGATCGCCGGGCTCGGCGTGCTGAGCACCGACATGCTCCTCGGCCTGAACCGCTGGGCGAGCCTGGACGCGCCCAACCAGCCCCTGGCGACCGAGCACATGTTCGTCGATCTGGAGCGGGAGAGCGCCGCATCGGCCCTGGCCCTCCGCATCGACGGTCAGGTCCTGCGCCTCCGCGCGAACGAGCGCGCGCCGACCCTGCTGACCACCGTGAGCGCCGCTCAGGCGATCGCCGGCGGCGGAGGGCGCGTCGCCGTCGGCGCCGAGACCGAGATCCTGCTGCTCGACGCCGCGGGCCGCGAGACCGGACGCCTGCCCGTCGCGCAGGGCGGGCTGCGCGATGTCGCCCTCTCCCCCGACGGCTCCACCCTGGCCATGGGTCGCCTGGACGGACACATCCTCCTCTGGGACACCGCCACGAGCGCGCTGCTCGCCGAGCTGCCCGGCCACGCGGAGCGGGTGGTCGCCGTCGAGTTCTCCCCCGATGGGCGCCTGCTGGTCTCGGCGAGCTGGGACGCCACGGCGCGCATCTGGGATCTGGGCGCGCTGCGCACGCCCGCGAGCGAGCTCAAGCGAGCGCTCGACGCCTCCTGGGCCGCCACCGAAACGAGCGAGTGAGCCATGCACGCCTACGCCCGCCTGCGCCTCGACGCCGACCGCGTCGCCACCCTCACCCCCGGCGACCTCATCGGCCGCACCTGGGCGGCGGCGCTGCACATCGACCACCCCATGGTGTCCGAGGCCCACGCCATGCTCAGCCTGCGCGGCGACCGGCTGGTCCTGCTCTCGCTGCGACGACGTCTGTGGGTGGAGGGCCGCGCCGAGGACACCGTCCACCTGAGCGTCGGGATGACGATCAAGCTGGCGCCCGATGTACGTCTGCTGGTGGAGGAGCTGCGGGTGCCCGACGAGGTCATGGGCCTCGAGGGGCCGGGCCTGCCCGCCACCGTGCTGGCCGGCACCTGCTGCCTGGTCTTCGACCCCCACCCGCGCCTGGCCAGCGGCACCAGCGCCAACGCCGCCGCCACCTTCTGGCCCACGGACGGTCGCTGGCGGGTGCGGCTGGCCGACCAGGTGACCCGCGAGCTCAGCGCCGGCTCAACCCTCCCGCTCCCCCAGGGCGTCTTCTCCGCCGTCCCCCTGGCCCTGTCCAGCGCGGCGCGCGCGGCGACCCGCGCCGACCCCAGCGGGCCGCTGCGCGTCGTCGCGCAGTTCGACACCGTCCACATCCACCGCGGGCCAGGGGCGCCGCTGGTGCTCACGGGCCAGCTCGCCCGGCTGCTCAGCGAGCTGGTCAGCGTCGGCGCCCCCCTCTCCTGGACGGAGCTGGCCGGCGCCCAGTGGCCCCAGATCACCGACCGCGACCTGCTGCGCCGCCGCTGGGACGTGCTGCTGGTGCGCCTCCGTGAGCGCCTGCGCGACGGCGGCGTACGCCCCGATCTGGTCCAGTCCACCGGCATCGGCCTCGTAGAGATCGTGCTACAGGAGGGCGACCGGGTGGAGGACCGCACCTGATCAGCGCGTCGTCGTGGAGAGATCACCGATCCGCCACACGACCACCCGCCCGTCTCGCGCGGCCGGCGCGCCGAGCGTCGCCTCCAGCCGCGCCATGCCCGCTGGCAGGAAGTAGTCCGGGTACACCGCCAGCCAGCGGTAGCCCTTCCGGGCCAGCGTGTCCGTCGCGGCGCGCGCGTCGTCGCGGGGCCCCGGCTGGTCGGCGGCGAAGCGGCGCAGCGTGCGCAGCGCGTCGGCGTGGGTAGCGGCGCCAGGGAAGCTGTGGATCGTGCCGTTGGTGGGGAAGCCGTGGAAGATCTGCGACCAGAGGTTGATGTCCGCCGGCATCTGCTCAGAGAACATGGGGTGGATGGACGGCAGCTCGGCCAGGGGGCCGTCGATGAGGGCGAGCGCCTCGGAGGGCGGCGCCGTCAGCGTGGGCAAGGTCGCGGGCAGGGGCGCCAGCAGCCGCGCGTCCAGCAGGACCAGCAGCGCGATCGGCCAGGCGACCCGCCCGCGGACGGCGCGCGCGGCCAGAGGCGCCAGCAGGAGCACCGCCACCGCCCCGGCCCGATACCAGCGCGACAGGCGACCCAGCGGCGTGTACAGCGCGAGCAGCCCCGAGGGACCGATCAGCGGCCGTCCGCCCAGGGTCGGGAAGTCCCCGCCCACCGAGAGGTAGGGCCCCAGTGCCAGCGCGGCGAAGACCGCCGCCCCCAGGAGCCAGGGCCAGGACACAGGCGCCACCAGACCGCGATGACGCGCCCGCCACCCGCTCAGCGCGCCGCCCAGCGCCAGCGCCAGCGTGACCACGCCCAGGTAGGCCGTGTGCGGGAGATCGGCGTACGCGCCCGTGAGCGGCGCCGGGACGAAGAGATCGAGCAGATCGACCCCACGCTCCCCCGCTGCCCGCCAGGGATCGACCACCCGCAGCTCCCCGAGGCCCGCGCGCGCGCCGCCGCCCGGCAGGCTGGGATCGCGCGCCAGCAGGGCGGCGAGGAAGGGCGCGCACACCAGCGCCGAGCCCAGGGCCGGGAGCAGGTGG
>CAZKWG010000670.1:0-4627 GCA_964556105.1 uncultured Enterobacterales bacterium
CTCGGTGGGGCCGCGCTCGGTGGGACCGGCCTCAGTGGGGCCGCGCTCGGTGGGGCCGGCCTCGGTGTCGCCGCGCTCGGTCTCGCCTCCGTCCGTGTCGCCGAGCGCTGTCCCTCCCTCGGGCGGCGCGCGACCTGACGCCGAGCTGATCGAGACCCTCCGCGAGACCCTCGCCTCGATGACCCGCGCCGAGCCGGCGGCCATCCTTGGCCTCAAGCGCTCTGCCGACCTGAGCGAAGCCGGCGTGGATCGCGCGTTTCGCGACGTCTCGGTCCGCTTTCACCCCGATCGTCATCACAACGCCTCGGCGGAGGTCAAGGATCTGGCGGCCCGCTGCTTCTCGCGCGCCTCCGACGCCTACACCGCGCTGAAGGACCCCGCGGCGCGCGAAGAGGCGCAGGCGCGGCTGAAGGCCCAGGAGGAGGGCAGGGTCTACGTCAGCGAGATGGACCGCCGGCTCGCTCGGCTGGCCTTCGCCCGCGGCGAGATCGCCTTTCGTGCGCGCCGCTTTCTCGAGGCGCTGGTCGACCTGGAGCTGGCCGCGGAGAGAGATCCGGGCACCTGGCGCTATGACGCGCTGCGCGTGCAGGCCGCCTGCCTCGCGGGCCAGATGGACGCGAAGCAGGCCGACGCCGCGCTGGCCCTGCTCCTGGAGAAGGTCCCGGAAGGGGCGGTCAAGGCCGATCTGCTCTACGCGATGGGCGAGCTCCTGCTGCGGGAGAACCTGGAGAGCGCCGCGCAGGCGCGCTTCACTGCCGCGCTCAAGGAGAACCCGGAGCACGTCGGGGCGAAGCGGCGGGCCTGGCTGCAGAAGCGCCGCGCAGACGAGGTCGAGGCCAGCAAGGGCGGGCTCTTCGGCGGCCTTCTCGGGAAAAAGAAGTAGTCAGCCCGCGGTGTTCGCGCAGATCAGGTCGCAGGCCTCCGGCTGAGCCTCGTCCTCGAAGAGATCGGCGCACTCCAGCGCGGCCTTCTCCTCGACGCACTGCTTCGCCGCCACGCCGTCGTAGTCCTCGCACTCGGCCGCCTCAGCCGCCGCGGACTTCTCCTCCTGGTCCGCGATGCAGTCGTCCAGGGTCTCGTAGTTGAAGAGCACGCCGTACTCGCAGGCGATGATCTGATCGCAGAAGGTGGCGGTCTTCTCGTCGTAGTACCGCTCCTCCGACCAGCCGCAGCCGCTGGTGAGCAGGACGAACGCCACGCCTGATGCAGATGCCCGCATGATCTACCTCGCTCAAACGCCTGTAGTTCCGGGAGCGTAGCCTGTCAACTGCCGACCACGGCCCGCGTCAGGTCCTTCGTCAGGTTCTTCTGGTGGCTCTCCAGCGTGCCGCCGCCGATCTCCAGCAGCTTGGCGTCGCGGAAGAGGCGCTCGACGGGGAATTCGGTGCAGTAGCCCGCGCCTCCGAGCACCTGCATCGCGGCGTCGGCGACCTCCTTCCCGACGGGCGCGGCGAAGAGCTTGGCCGCGTCCGAGCCCACACGGTTGCGGAAGTTCGGCCCGACCGTGCGCGCGACGTTGTAGATGAGGCAGCGCGCCGCCTCGGTCTTCGCGTAGGACTCGGCGATGTACCGCTGGATCTGGCCGTAGCGGTTGATGGGCTGGCCGAAGCTGACCCGCTCCTCGCCATAGCGGACCATGATGTCGATGCAGCGGTCGGCGATGCCCAGGCTCATGGCGGCCAGCGTGAGCCGCTCGATCTCCAGGTTCCGCATCATGTGGCTCGTGCCCTGACCCTCGGCGCCGAGCAGGTTCTCCACCGGGACCTCGCAGCGGTCGAAGATGAGCTCGCTCATCGTGCTGCCGCGCATCCCCATCTTCGGGATCTTCTTGCTCGAGGAGAAGCCGGGGCAGTCGCGATCGACGACGAAGGCCGTGACCCGGCCGTCTACCTTGGCGTAGACCAGGAAGCAGAATCCCTCGGGGCCGTTCGTGATGTAGGTCTTCGTCCCGTTCAGCTCGTAGAAGCTGCCGCGTCGCGTGGCGGTGGTCGCCATGCCCATCACGTCGGTGCCGTAGCCGGGCTCGGTCATCCCCATGCCCGCGACCCACTCTCCGGAGATCACCTTCTCCAGGTAGCGCCGCTTCTGCGCCTCGTTCGAGCAGGTGAAGAAGTTGTTCACGAACAACATGCTGTGGGCGAGGTAGGCCAGGCAGAAGCCCGGGTCCGACTTGGAGAGCTCGTGATGGACGATCACGGCCGAGACGGTGTCCATGCCGGCGCCGCCCCACTCCGTGGGCACGGTCACGCCCAGCAGGCCGAGCTCGCCCAGCTTGCGGAAGAGCGGCAGGTTGAGCTGACCTTTCTCGTCGTACTCGGCGGCCTGCGGCTCGACCTCGCGCGTGGTGAAGTCGCGGATCAGCTCGCGCAACATCCCGTGCTCTTCGGAAGGGTTGAAGAGCGCGCCGTCGGATCCGACGACCTCTCGCGCTGTGCTGCCCTGAGACATGGAGGCTCCCTCGACGATGGCGTGCTCCTATCCCGAAGCGCTGTGGCCTCCCAGCGGGCGGACGAACTCGCGGGAGGATAGGGGAGCCTCATGCCGAAGAAGCTCTTCCTCGTAGACGGCTCCAACCAGGCCTTCCGGGCCCACTTCGCCATCCAGACCGACATGCGCTCGCCGGACGGGTTCCCGACGCGCGCGCTGTTCGGCTTCACCAACGTGTTGTTGAAGCTGCTCAAGGACGGCAAGCCCGACTACATGGCCGTCGTCTTCGACGCGGGAAAGAGCTTTCGCAATGAGCTCTATCCCGAGTACAAAGGCACGCGGCCCGACATGCCCGAGGACCTGCGCAAGCAGTGGCCCGAGCTGGCGCCGCTCTGTCGCGAGCTCGGGGTCACGGCCATCGCCCACGAGGGCTGGGAGGCCGATGACATCATCGGCACGCTGGCCGCTCGCCACGCGAGCCCCGAGGTCACGGCGTACATCATCAGCTCGGACAAGGACTTCTGCCAGCTGGTGGGCGACCACGTCCGCATCATGGACGTGCAGAACAGCCGCGAGCTCGGGCCGCCGGAGGTGCTGGAGCGCTGGGGCGTGCCGCCCGAGAAGATCATCGACCTGCTCTCCTTGATGGGCGACAGCTCGGACAACGTGCCAGGCGTGCCGGGCGTCGGCGAGAAGACGGCGGTGAAGCTCCTGACCGAGCATGGCAGCCTGGACGCCATCCTGGACCACGCCAGCCGCGACCCGGCGGGCAAGGGCAACAAGAAGATCGCCGAGAACGTCGCGCTCGCGCGCCTCTCCAAGACCCTCGTGACCATCGTCACCGACATGCCGGTCGAGGAGGGGCTGCCGGAGCTCGCGCTGCGCGATCCGGAGAGCGAGGCCGTGCGCGCCCGGATGCAGCGTTACAATTTCCGACGCCTCGCCGCGCAGTTTGGGCTGGAGGCCCCGCCCCCGGCGCCCGTGCCCGCCACGGAGCAGGCGGTCGCTCCGGGGCAGCAGACGAAGCTGTTCGGGGCGCGCGCCGCGCCCGTCGTGGTGGCCGCGCCCGCCGAGACCGTGGCGGCTACTGAGGCGTCGCCCGGCGCCCCCTCGCGCGTAGACCGCTCGGGCTATCGGACCATTCAGACGCCCGAAGATCTGAGCTGGCTCGTGGCGCAGCTCCGCGCCGCTGGCCGCTTCGCCTACGACTCGGAGACGACCTCGCTCGACCCGCTTCAGGCGAAGCACGTCGGCATGAGCTTCTGCTGGGATCCGACCTTCGCCGTCTATGTCCCCATCGGCCACACCTCGGGCCCCAACTGTCCCGGCGCGCTGGAGGCGCTGCTGCCGCTGCTCGCCGATCCGACGCTGAAGAAGACCGGCCAGAACCTCAAGTACGACCTCGAGGTCCTCCGCGCCAACGGCGCCGATCTGGCGGGCCTGGACGGCGACACCATGCTCGCCGACTACCTGCTGGACGTGGAGCAGAAGCACGGGCTCGACGAGATGGCCCGCCGCCTGCTCGGGCACGAGATGATCACCTTCAAGGAGACCGCTGGTCCTTATGGCGACCGCTTCCAGGAGGTGCCCATCGAGAAGGCCACGCAATATGCCGCCGAGGACGCCCACGTCGCGTTCCTGCTGGAGCGCGAGCTGCCCATCGGCCCGCTGGAGCGCATCTATCGCGAGCTGGAGCTGCCGCTGATCCCCGTGCTCGCGGCGATGGAGCTGGAGGGCATCGGCGTGGACCTGCCCTCGCTGGAGGCGCTCGGGATCGAGCTGGAGGCGCGCATCCAGGCCCGCCTCATCGAGCTGCACAAGGAGGCGGGCGAGCCCTTCAACGTGAACTCCACGCAGCAGCTCGCGACCCTGCTCTTCGAGAAGCGTGGCCTGAAGCCGCTGAAGAAGACGAAGTTCGGCTACAGCACCGACGCCGCGACCCTCGAGGCGCTCGCCGAGAGCACGGCTGACCCGCTCCCGGCGATGATCCTCGGCTATCGCGAGCTTGCCAAGCTCAAGAGCACCTACGTGGACGCCCTGCCGCGCAGCATCGCGAGGTCGGACGGCCGCATCCACACCTCTTTCCATCAGGCGGTCGCCGCGACGGGTCGCCTCTCGTCCAACGATCCGAACCTGCAGATCATCCCGATTCGCACCGAAGAAGGCCGGAGGATCCGCACCTGCTTCGTCGCGCGACCGG
>CAZKWG010000671.1:0-4623 GCA_964556105.1 uncultured Enterobacterales bacterium
TGGTCCCAGGCCACTCCGCGTCCGGCCTCGCATTCCTCGCCCACCGTATAGGCCGGCTGCCTGTCCTCCAGCCGCGACAGCGCGTTGGCGAAGCGCGCCGCGTCGCACCACGAGACGCTCCCTACTGGGAGCGTTGCGCCCTGGAAGCCCGACGGGGCCACATTCAACTTCGCCGCGTCCACGTCCCCGGCCGCCTGCGCCGCCGTCACGACCGCCCTCCACTGCGCCTGCGTCACTTCGCTCCGGCCGATGGCGAAGGCGGAGACGGTGACCGCGTGCTGGGGGCGCTCGTCCGTGTCATCGACGCCCTCCAGACTACCCATGCAAAAGCGCCCAGCCGACAGGCCCACGAAGGTCATCGGCGCGTCGCCTTCGGGTTGCGCCACGGACGAGCGCCCCGTCGTTCCGCCTGACGGCGCTACACCGCAGGTCGGGGGCGTCTCGATCGGACGATCCGTGATCTCCACGGGTGAACCATCGCTTGCGGGCACCGTATCCAGATTCTCCCGAACCCTCGCAGCCTCAGACATCTGAGCCGTCAGCCTGGCTTCGCGGTCCTCGAGATCGGCCGTCCTCCTGGAGAGCTGCTCTTCGACATCGGACAGCAGCTTCTGCGTCTCGCTCATGTCTCTCTCGATGCCTGCACGCTCCGGGCTCCCCTCAGTCGATGTCGCGCGCTCCAGCTTCAGCTGCTCCAGCCGGACGCGATGCGCCTCCGCGCGCTGCTGAAGCTCGCCGATGTCCCGTTTGGTACGCTCGATATCCTGCTGCAACGAGGTCAGGTTGGCGAGGAGCTTATCGAGCCTCTCCACCATGCCGCGCTGCTGCTCGGCATACTGCCTCTGCTGCTCCGCGTTCTTCGCCTGCTCATCGGCGATACGCTGTTGGAGGATGAAGCCCCCCAGGCTCCCCCCGCTCACCAACCCAGCGACCAGCAACAGGGCCCAGTTGTACCGCACCCAGCGCCCCGCCCGCCGCGTGTGGGCCTTGACCGCCGCCCAGCCCGACTGGTGAGCTTCCACGTCGCGCATCAGGCTAACGACATCCGGGTACCGCCGCTGAGGCTCCCACTGGCAGGCGCGCCGCACCACTCCGACCAGGGCCTCCGGGAACGCGCTCAGGTTGGCCAGGCCTGGGTCACGCTCATCCTGATAGCCGGGGCTGCGCTCCAGGAGTAGGAAGTGAAGCAGGCGCCCGAGCGAGTAGACGTCGCTGCGCTCGTCGGCCTGGTCACCCTGCTCGAGCTGCTCGGGTGCGGCGAAGATCGGCGTGCCCAGCCCTCCTGCGGTGCTCAGCTTCGTGGCAAATTTGATGTCGGAGATGTCGAAGTCGGTGAGCACCGGTTGTCCGTCGGCGTTGAGCACGACGTTGGCCGGCTTGATGTCCCGATGGATGATGCCGGCGCGATGGGCAAAGGCCACGGCGCGGCAGATCTCCAGAAAGCGCTCCAGCCGCGTCGGGATCGACCAGCCGCGCTTCGCGACGGTCTCCAGGTTGCCGCCCTCGTAGTAGGGCATCGAGAACGCGAGGCCGTCCTCGGCGACCTTGTGTAGCCGGGCGATGGAGCGGGGCGCGTCACGGCGCTCCGAGAGATGCCCCATGGCCTTGATGCTACGCCGGAAGCGCCACAGCATTACGCCCTCGGCGAGCTTCTCCTGGTGGAAGACCTTGACGGCCCAGACCTGACCCTCGGGTCCCTCGGCCTGCCAGATGGTGCCAAAATTCCCCGTCCCAACGGGCTTCAGCAGGCGGGCGCCCGCGACGGTGTCTCCCGCCTTGGGGCGTGGGCCCGCCATCACGCGCCGAACGAGCTCATCGGTGCGCTCGCCGAGGTCTACGGGGATGACGCCCTTGTGCTGCAGGCGCTCGCGCTCGACCAGCAGCTCCTCCAGGCTGTCCACCAGCTCGGCGCGGCTCAGGCGGCTGGTCGGTGCGACGCTCGGTGAGCCCGCGGCGGCGGCGATCTCGGCCTCGGTGGGCTGCATCTTCCACGCCTCGGCGACCTGCACGATCTCCGGAGCCCGCCGGGGGCGCTCGGTGACGAGCGCCAGGAAGAAGGGTCGGTCGATGATCCCACGTCGCGCGGAGCCGGCGATCACCTCGGCGACCAGCTCGTCGTGAGACGCGCTCGGCCCCGGAAGCCCGTCCAACAGGGCGGCGTGCGCGGACGAGCCGTAGCGCAGCCACACCCGCAACTCAGATGAGGTGAACAGGGAAACGAGCAGGGCATGGAGAGCAGCTTCGGCTGACATCCTCCTATTGTATGGCGCGAGCGCGGCAGGGTGTGACGGGAGCGCTCATGTGAAGGTGTTCACGCCTCGTTCACGGATCGCAGCGAGGACGGGCTCGGGGGGGCGGAGGTTCCGTGCCCAACGGCCTCCGTTGAAGCCGTAGCGCACGCCAGCCATGAAGCAATTGTGCCAGACGTCTCTTCGGCCTTCCTGGCCGCAGACCACGCGGATGTGGCCGTAGCCCGGTAGATCGAAGTCGAGGTCCCGGCAGCCTTCGGCGGCCTGGGCGCGCTGGTCGGCTGTGGCGCCGCTGCGGTTGTGGGTGGGTGTAGAGGCGGTGCGCGCAGGGCTGGTGGCGGCAAGGCGGCGCTCGCCGAGGGAGTTGATCTGCTGGCCCTCGGCCTTCATCGCGCTGGCGAGGATCGTGGCGAAGCGTGGGAGGTGCTCTACTGGGATGAGCAGACCGGCGCTCTTCCCGCGGTAGTCGCCGTATGGATCGTAGGACTCTCCGACGGTCTCCCAGGGTTCGAGCTGTGCGCTCTCCGAGCCCCAGACCTTCAGCCCCGGAAGCAGCTCGCGCATCCGGGCCATCTCGTCGGCGCTCCAGGCCCCGCTCGGCGGGCGCAGGTCGATGCCGGTGACCATGCTGCCCTGACGGACCAGGGTTGAGACCGCGATCCCACGCTCGCTGAGGAAGGTCTTGACCGCTCGGGCGACGGCGCCGCGGGTCGGATACGGGGCGTGGCCGTCCGTCTTGACCAGCATCTCCGACGCGAGATCGCGCAGGTAACGGGGCTCGGTGAAGGTCTCGACGAGCGGCGTGGCGTCGTCGGGCTTGAGCATCCAGAGCGGCTCGGCGCGAGCCCGCTGATGCTCGTCGCGCGACAGGATGGCCTGCTGCCCGCGGATCTCGGCGATGGTCCAGCCCGCCTCCGCCTGGCGTCCGTAGGGCCCCAGCACGTAGAGCAGCACGCGGTCGCCGACCTTGAAGCGGGTGTCCCAATCGGCGGGCAGGCGCTTGAGCTGGGCCAGCTCCCAGGTCTCATCCTCGGTTCGCTGCTCCTTCGCCTCCAGGCTGAGCCGCCGCCAGAGGTGCTCGCGCAGGCCCTCGATGGGCTCGTCGGGGTGGGCCCAGCGCCAGGCGACGAGCAGGCGGTGGAGCTCCAGGAACTCTTTGCGGGCCTGCTCACCGTGGCGCTTCCACTGCGCCTTCATCGCGGGCTTGCGGGCGTTCTCGGCCTTGTCCGCGTAGCTGCTGATGTCGCGGTATCGGCTGTAGGTCTGGCTCCAGACCTCGGACGCGGCGAGCCACTTGTTGCCGACCTGGACATCGGGCACGACGGCCTCGGGCCAGGCCAGCTCTTCGTACAGAGCGCCGCGCGGGCTCGCGAGGCGCCCGGAGTCCAGCCGCACATTGAAGCTGTAGTGGACATCATCGTCGGAGCGCCGGCCGCCGACGAGCGAGGTGAAGACGATGGCGTGGGCCTCGGTGACGACGCCGTGCTCGCCCTGCTCGGTGACGACGCGGGTGCCCTGGGTAATCGTCTCGGGCAGGAGGACGGCGCCGCGCTTGCCGCCCCAGCGGGTCGGCTCGCCTGCAACTGGGGGTGGAGTCGGCGCGAGCTGGGCGGCGAGGCGCTCGATGTCGGCGGCGAAGGCGATGAGCCGACCCGGCGTGCCGGCGGGCGTTCGAGCGAGGCCGACGGCAACGGCGGGCGCGAGGATGTCGCGTTCTTCCTCGTCGAAGTGGTGAATCGCCGCCTCGATAGCCGGGCCCTCATAGCGGCGACCGGCGCGCAGCGCGGCGACCAGGGCGAAGAGGTGCTCGCTGACGTACTCGTGCTCCTCGCGGGCGTGGTCGAGGGCAGGCGCGAGCGCCGGGACCTGGCCGCGAAGGTACGGGAACAGCACACGGTTCTCGTAGGCGACGTGGTCGTCGAGGGCCTCCAGCAGCTCGGCCAGCTCGCGGCCGACCAGCTCGCCGCCGCGCGTCTCCAGGTGCCGCCGGGTTGCCTCCAGGACCAGGCGCGCCAGGCGATGCTCCTCGCGCAGGCGTGTGAACGCTGGCTCGATGGTGGCGGCAGGGAACGCCTGGCGGATCGCCTGGAGCAGCCCGGCGCGGTTGCGGTCGAAGAAGCCGTCCACGTCGTCAGCATCGAGGCCGGCGGGCGGCGCGCGATGGAGCATGGAGTAGACGGCTTGGAGCAGGATCTCGGGGTCCATGGGCGTCCTCGCTCAGGTTGGAGGGCCAGCAGAGTCAGGGTTGATCGCCCCGGCTGGCAGGGTCCAGGGCTCGCGGAAGACAGGCGCACCCGGGCCGCGCAGCATGTGGTCAGCCGTCCAGGGCTCGGAGCCGTCCGCGTAGGCGCGCCAGCGGGAGAACTCGGCGGGC